>JAKIYB010000563.1 GCA_022708765.1 Armatimonadota bacterium
TGGCGCTCTTCATGGACGAAGCGGCGGAGAGCGTCATGCTTGGTCAGCAGATGGTCTACTCCTGCAAAGAGCTGCAAGAACTGGCGCTGCGGCTGGGACGCGATGCCGATGCCGTCTGGTGTGCCGATGTCGCCGCCGAGTTGACCGCCATCCTCAATTCCGATCTCGTCTGGGACGGAGGCTGGTATCGCCGCCTGCTGTTGAGCAATGGCAAGTTCCTGGGCAGCGACCAATGCGCCGAAGGGAAGATATTCCTCAATCCGCAGTCATGGGCGGTCATCAGCGGCATCGGCGATGGCGGGCGCGGCACGCCGGCCGCATGCTCGATTCCCAATACGGGTTGGCGCTGCTGGCGCCGGCGTATACCGGCATTCCCGAACCCACCGACCCGCCGCTGGGCTCGAGTCCGGGCACGAATGAAAACGGCAGCATCTTCTGCCACGCCAACACATGGGCAATCATCGCCGAGTGCCTGCTGGGTCGCGCCGACCGTGCATTAAAATATTACCGCCAGCTCATCCCGCAGGTGGTGTCTGAGACGGCGGGCGCTGACCTGTATGGCCGCGAGCCCTACGTCTTCGTCTCCAGTATCGTCGGTCCGGTGAATGAGCTCTTTGGCACTGGCGGCATCAGTTGGCTCACCGGCACCGCAAGCTGGATGTACGTCGCCGCCACCCAATACCTGCTGGGCATCCGCCCCACGCTGGACGGCCTCTCCGTGAAGCCCTGCTTACCAGCGTCGTTGCCGCTGGTGCGCGTGCGGCGCCGATTCCGTGGGTGTCAGTATGATATTACCATCGAGAACAGCGGCTCCGGTCATTGCGCGCTGGAACTGGACGGGCAACCGGTTGACGGTACCACTCTGCCGGTGGTTACCGGGAAACAGGCGACGGTGCACTGCCGCTGCTGAACTGTTCGCACTCCCGTCACCGATTTGTCATCGCGTTGTAACGGCGCTCTGCTAAGCTGCACCATGTGGAGGTGCGGAGATGCGGACGCTGCTTGTATTGGCGCTGGGGCTGCTGTGCATCACCGGTTATGTTGGCGTCACCAATCGGCGCACGGCGCCGGTAACGGTGCCGACGGTGGCACCAGTCGCAGTACCGGCAGTGCCGATGACGCATGACTTCGCGGTGCCGGTGCTGATGTACCATCGGGTCTGCGAACTCACTCCGCGTGAGGCGCGCAGTCCGTTGATGCGCGACCTGACCGTGCCGCCAGTCGATTTCGCCTGGCAAATGCAGTATCTGAGGGATAATGAATTTACCATCATCAGCGTGGAAGATGTCGAACGGGCTCTGCGCGAACGACTGCCATTGCCGGTGAAAGCGGTAGCGGTGACGATGGATGATGGGTACCGCGATAATTTCACCTGCGCGTATCCCATCCTGCGCCGTCATCAAGCGCCGGCGACGGTCTTTCTGGTCACCTCCGTCGTGGGAGACGCCGCCCACCTCACCTGGGAGCATGCCCGAAACATGCGGCAGGGCGATTGCGGCTTCCAGTCGCATACCGTGCATCACTATGATCTGACGACGCTGAACGATGAACAGCTTCACAGCGAGCTCATTGATTCCCGCGAGACGATAACGGTTCATCTGCGGCGCCCGGTCTCACAGGTGGCCTATCCATCGGGTGCGTTTAATGATCGCGTCGTCGCTGGAGTGCGGGCGGCTGGTTATACTGCCGCCTGGAAGAAGGGTGGGGGACCGGTGACACCCGATTGCGATCCGCTGCGCCTCCCGCGCATTCGCGTACATGGCCGCACTACACCGGATGATTTCGCACGGAAGGTATGGAGCGGTGTCTATACGCGAGAACAACGCGCCAGCCAGCTTATCCATTGAACGTTTTACGTTGGCTCCCTTGACAGGGGCATGCCGGCGGGACTACCATTCAGTATACTAACGCCTTGCGCTCTGTCGTTGGCATTGTTTGAGGTATGCTTCGTATGGTACGTCTCCGTCTCTTTACTTGCCTGCTTCTCCTCTCCGCACTCGTCTTCTTACCACTGATTGCCAAGGGCCAGGCACTGGAGACAAAAAAGCTGCGCGTGCTGTTAAGCACAAACGAAACGGTGAGTGAGACGGACAGCACGCGGACGGTGAATTGGGCGCTGGCGGGGCAGTGGCAGCGCATCGGGCCCAGCGTGCAAATGACGATCAACCTTGATTCCGATTACGCCCGCAGCGATAAAACCACCCTCGACCGCCTGCGCACAGGCTGGCGCTTCATGCATCCGGACAACAACAAGGTAACCGGGCGCTGGTATCCCGTCGTACTGGTGCAGACGGAAGGGGATCACAGCCTGGATAGCGTCTTCACGCTGGCGGCTGTCGGTGTGCGCCGAAAATTCTCCTACGGTTTCATCGAATTCACCGGCGGTGCCAGCAAAGATATCCGGACAGCGGAGCGCTTTGCGGGCGACATGGGGATGGCCTTCGGCGTGGAATATCCGCTCGGTAAGCGATGGAAAGTTTCATCAGGACCCAAAGCCGACTATGCCGCCCTTGGTGACGTGCGCCTGCGTGAGGATCGCCTGCGGTATTCACTCGATCTGAATGTCAACTATAAAGCGAATGACAGGCTCGGCGTGGGTTACCGCATTTGGGTGGGCAATACCGTGCCCAACGCTCGCCGCACGCAGTGGCTGGGCCTCACCTATACCGTGAAATAACCGGAGTATCTGTCATGAACTTCATCTACTTCAATCCTGACGAAATGCGCGCCGACGTGCTGGGCTGTTATGGTCACCCGCTGGCGCGGACGCCGAACCTTGACCGTTTTGCCGCGCAGGGAACGCGCTACGACCAGTGCCACGTCCAGCATCCAGTCTGCACTCCGTCGCGCTGCTCATTTATGACCGGCTGGTATCCGCATACCCGTGGCCACCGCACACTCTGGCACAGCCTGCGTCCCAACGAGCCG
>JAKIYB010000564.1 GCA_022708765.1 Armatimonadota bacterium
GCTGACTTCAATACCCCTGTTTCCTGGGATGACCGCTTTTTCGGGCAAATCTGGACGGCGTCGAACGATCCCGCGGCTGACCTGTACTACGATCCGCATATTGGACACAACGGAACTCGCTCGGTGCGTGTCCAAGTGAACGGTGGGGAGAAGAAGTTCTGTCCCGGTTCCGGGCCGACCGTGCATACCGAGGAAGGCGTGCGTTACCGGGTGGGCGCGTGGATTCGCACCGAAGGCGACGCGCGCGCCTGGGTGGAGGGGAACGAAATCCTCTTCAATATCGGGAAACCGGTAGAGGTGCATGCCACGCCCCTCATCGGCCCCGATGCCGAATGGACCTGGGTGGAAACCAGCTATGTCGCCCGAGGCGACGACGCCCCCTTCATGGGCCTCTTCCTTTGCGCCGATGGTACGGGGAAGGCGTGGTTTGATGAAGTGACGTTTGTACCGGAGGGCTAGGTTTTACCTCTCTCCAGGCCCCTCCCCGATAAAGGGAGGGGGAGTGAATCATATTATCGCGAGAGGCATCACCCGTCACCCCGTATCTCCCCTCGCTTCGCATGGCAGGGGACGGGGGAGAGGTGAATCGGAGGTAACACACATGCGTACTGCGCTCATTCTGCTCCTCTTTGGTTTGCTGGCCGCTTGTTTCGCCGCGGAGAAACCCGCCGTGCTTTTCGTTGGCGGTATTCACGCGAAGTATGTCGCGAAGCCGCTGACGGAGTTGGGTATCGAGGTGGATACCTGCGGGGTGTGGGAGTTGGCGGCGAAACTGGCCACGAAACAATATAACGTGGTGGTGCCGCTGGCAAATCACAAGGGCATGCAGGAACCGCTGGAGGCGTTCATGGCCGCCGGCGGCGGGGTCTTCACGCCCATGCCCTTCGGACATATCAGCAGCCAGAATGACTGGTTCCCCAACCCCGAGTGGGCAGACAAACACGGCGCGCGGCTGCGCTGGGAGCTACTCACCGAGACGGACAAGGCAAACGGCTATACTGATTTCATGAGCGCACCGATGTCCTGGAGTACGCAGATCAGCGCGCCGGTGAACCAGGGCGCGACGCAGGTGCTCACGCTGGTAGGCCGGCTGGGCTGGTGGCCACCCGTGACGTATGATTTCAGCAAGGATTGGATGGTCGTCGTACGTCTCGCTCCGTCAGTTAAGGGTTCAGTACCGAATATCATCCCCGAGCGCCTCCGTGCCTATGTGTCGAAGGAGGTATCGGCGGGATCGCCAGCATTGCTGGCGTTGCGCCAGATGGGCAAGGGCCGGCTGGCGCTCTCCGGCATCAGTGGGAGTTGGAGCTTCGCGCCGCCGGAGGTCTGCCCCACGGTCGAGGCGATGCTCTCCGCCGGCGCCGATGGCAAGAAGAGCGACTGGCTGCGTGTCTACGCCAACACCTTCCGCTGGCTCGCTGAGCCGTCGATGAAAGCCGGCTATGGCGGAGCAACAACCCCGACAACGGTGCTGAACCCGGCGAAACAGTGGGCCGACCACCCACCCATCATCTGGGGCAGCGACAAGCGCGAAGGCAACCTGCTGCCGCTCAACAGCACCATGCCGCAGCTTCGCGGCCTCATCGGCGCGCGTACCGCGCTCTCCACCGGAACCGGCACGGTGGCCGACTATGCGAAAGCCGCTCGCGCCGCCGGACTGGATTACCTCATCTTCCTGGAAGATGCGCTGAAGATGGATGCGGCGAAGTTCGACCAACTGGTCGCGCAGTGCAAGCAGGCGTCCGACGAGAAGTTTGCTGCCATCCCCGGCCTCACATATGAGGACGCGCAAGGCAATCACCTCTACTCGCTGGGCGATAACACCAAGTTTCCGCGACCGGAGATGGTACTGCCTGATGGCCGCATCAATACCACTACAGTGAGTCGCACCGAGGCGATGTTCAAGTATATCTTCGAGTACCAGAACTATCGCAACGCCTTCGGCTTCTGGAACCATAGTAAGAACTTCCTGCCCATCGCAGATTACAAGCTGTATAACTCCTTCCCTGTTTACACCTTTGAGAATGGCAAGCCCATTGACGACGCCTTTGCCGATTATCAGTATCTCATGGGGTGGAGCGGCTGTCATGCCATTTTCGCTTTCGAGATGATGACCACTCCCGAAATGGTGTCTGAACGCGCTCGCGACGGCTGGCAGGTGGTGGCTACGCTGGCGTCTTTCATCGGTGACGGCACGTATGTCTTCTCGCAGGAGCCGAACCTGGAAGGCTTTCGGAAGAAATATGTTGGCTCGTTGGGGTGGTGGCCGCCGTTCCAATACATCACCAACGGCCCGCAAATTCTCGCCTGGGATTGCCAGAATATCTGCGTCATTCCCAGCGGCGAGTGGTGGAGGCCCGACCTGTGGCAGTATCGTGCACGGCTCAACGTGGCATCCGAGAAAGGTTTGAAGTCGGTCACCATTTATGACGGCGACCGCGGCGTCTTTCGCCGCTGGCTGCCCAACGGCGCGAAGGCCTTCACCCACGACCTGGTACTCGCCCACGACCGCCAGCGCGACCTGTATCTGGTGGTGGAGGATATGGAGGGCAAGCGCGCCATCAGCATGGAAGTGTGGAACCGCAACACCATCAACAACCAGGTGATTTGCGGCGACCGCTGCAATTTCCTCGGCGACCGCCGCCTGCGCCGCGCGGATGGTTCCGCTTTCTGGCTGCCCGTCGGCATGCGCCCCAACATGGGCCTTACGCCCAGCAAGGGGTCCATGGGCGACGCGCTGTGGACAGAGCCGGCAACCGCCCTCACCCCCGGCGCGCCCACGTTGCCTATTGACGGCAAGCCGCTGAGCTGGCCCAGCCCGCGCATCGAGATGCTCCCGGCAGTGCCGGGAGAATACCGGGAGATTCACTCGTATCCCAGCACCTACCTGATGTCTCCGGAGATCGGCTTCGGGCAGGGGAATTATA
>JAKIYB010000565.1:0-386 GCA_022708765.1 Armatimonadota bacterium
CGCGCTGGGGGTGATGGTGTTGAGCCGGCAGAACGGCGAACCGTTCAGTGATGACGACGCCAACTTTCTCGGATCACTGGCGCGCGTGCTCGGACTGGCCATCGAAAACGCGCGCCTGTTCGAGCGCGCCCAGGAACTCTCCCTCTCGGACGAACTCACTGGATTAGGCAACCGCCGGCTCTTCAATCTGCGGCTGGGGGCTGAGATCGCCCGCTCGCGGGCAACCGGCTCTCCGCTCTGCCTGGTGATGCTCGACCTTGACTTTTTCAAGCGCATCAACGACCAATACGGTCACCCGGCGGGCGACGAAGTGCTCAAGCAGTTCACCGCGCTGGTGCAGCGCGACATCCGCGGCAACGACCTCTTTTGCCGCATCGGCGGCGAGG
>JAKIYB010000565.1:396-2925 GCA_022708765.1 Armatimonadota bacterium
GTGCTGCGCCAGATCGCCGCGGTGCTGCGCCGGCATGCGCGCGCCGGCGACATCGCCGCGCGCATCGGCGGCGAGGAATTCGCGCTGATGGTGGTGGACGCGGTGGTGCTGGAGGCGCTGGCCATCGCCCAGCGCATCTGCCGGCACATCAGCGAGACGCCGTTCGTACTCGACGATGGCCCGACCTTCTCCATGACGGTGAGCGCCGGGGTGGCGCTGCTTGACGGCACCATTCGAAGCGTGGAGGATTTCGCCGTAGTCGCTGACCGCGCGCTTTACACCGCGAAAGCCAACGGCCGCAACCGCGTGGAAGTCTTCACGCCGGAAACCTCGGTGCCGCTGCCCGAGCCAACGCCGGTCGAATGGGAGGGTGACACGCCGGAAACACCGGTGGGACGATAATCCCTCACGCGCTTAATAGCGGATACCCCATCGCCTCGCGCTGCTTCAGATACACCTGCGCGCACCGGCCCGCGAGGGTGCGCACGCGTGAGATGAAACCGGCGCGCTGGGTGACGGAGACCACGCCACGGGCGTCGAGTTGATTGAAGGCGTGTGAGCATTTGAGAGTGAGGTCGTAGGCGGGAAGCAGCGCTTCAGCGTCCAGCAGGCGATGCGCTTCTCGCTCGTTCTCGTTGAAGCGCTGATAGAGGAGGGCGGCATCTGCAAGCTCGAAGGTATACCGGCCCCACTCGTATTCCGTCTGCCGCATGATTTCTCCATAGGTGAGGGTGTCGTTCCACTGTAACGCCTGATAGTGGCTCACTCCCTGGATAGCCATGCAAATGCGCTCAAGCCCGTAGGTGAGTTCCAGCGACACGGGGGAAAGATCCTGGCCTCCGGCGATCTGGAAGTAGGTAAACTGCGTCACCTCCAGCCCGTCCAGCCACACCTGCCACCCCACGCCGGAAGCGCCCAGCGCCGGATAATCCCAGTCATCTTCCATGAAGCGGATGTCGTGGTGGCGGGGATCGAAGCCCAGTTCGCGCAAGCTGTCGAGATACAACTCCTGCGCGTTATCCGGCGAAGGCTTCAGCACCACCTGGTACTGATAGTGGCGGAAAAGGCGATAGGGATTATCACCGTAGCGGCTGTCCGCCGGTCGCCGCGAGGGTTGCACACACGCCAGCTTCCACGGCTCCGGCCCCAGCGCCCGCAGGAATGTTCCCGGATGCATGGTACCGGCGCCTACCTCGACGTCGTAGGGTTGCTCGATCAAGCACCCCTGCTGCGCCCAGTAGTCTTCCAGCGCGCGGATAGTCTCTTGGAAGGTTACCGTCTTCATCGGACCTGGCGATTATACCACAGGGCGAGGCGCATGGCGAGGCGGGAGTGGGGAAACGGAAACGTTATGGCTCTACTTCCGCCGCGGCGTGCCTCTCCCGTCTCCAGCGCTCGAAGGCGGGGATCAACTCTCCAAGGCGGTTGCGGACGGCTTCGTCGTCGTGCGTTCCGGCGAGGGCAAGAAGGTCGTCCAGCACGGCATCGAGGTCATCAGCGGCGAGATAAGCCGGTCGCGGCACCGCGAACATCCTTCCCTGGGCGCTCATGTGGTCGCGTTCGGTTTCGGTAAAGAGCTCTTCGGCGAGTTTTTCCCCTGGGCGCAGTCCGCAGACCGCGATATCAATATCGCGATACGGCTCCAGCCCGGAGAGACGAATCAGGTTTTCCGCCAGATCCATGATGCGCACCGGTTTACCCATATCGAGCACATACAGGCTGCCGGACTCACCGATAGCGCCGGCATGCAGCACCAGCGATGCCGCTTCAGGGATCGTCATGAAGTAGCGCACCATCTCGGGATGAGTAATGGTCAGTGGCCCGCCGAGGGCGATTTGCTCCTGGAAAAGCGGCAGCACGCTGCCGCGGCTGCCCAGGACATTGCCGAAGCGCACCGTGATGAAGCCGGTGCCGCCGCGCTCAGCTTCCGCGCGAACGATTTCTTCGCAGAGAAATTTCGTCGCGCCCATCACGCTGGTGGGATTGACGGCCTTGTCAGTAGAGATGAGCACCATACGTTCGACACCAGCACGGATGGCGGCGCGCGCTACGCCGCGGGTGCCGCCGATGTTGTTGCTGGTCGCCTCCGCCACGTTCTCCTCCATTAGGGGCACATGTTTGTGCGCCGCCGCATGAAAGATCACGTGCGGGCGATAGTGCCGCACGATATGCTCCACCCGCGACGCGTCGCGCACGTCGCAGATCACCGGCACGAGGCAGAGCGCCAACTCCGGGCAGCGTTGCGCTAACTCACGCTGGGTGGCCACCACCGAATTCTCACCGTGACCGAGTAGAACGAGCAGCGCCGGATTCATGCCGGCGATCTGCCGGCAGAGTTCAGAGCCGATGGAGCCACCGGCGCCGGTGACCAGTATGCGCTTGCCGGTGAAGGCCGCCCGCACCTCCGGGTGTCCCAACTCGACGGGCGGGCGATGGAGCAAGTCTTCGGTGTGCACTTCGTGCAGGCGCAATCGGTTGCGGGCGGCGGCGGGATTGCGCAGCAGTTCGGACAGCACGGGTACCACGCGC
>JAKIYB010000566.1 GCA_022708765.1 Armatimonadota bacterium
CACCGTGCGACCCGCTTCCACCGCCGCCAGTAGCGGACGTAATCCTACCGCGCCCACCATTGCGGCAACGAGCACGTCAGACGGTTCACGCGCGATTTCCAGCAATCCGTCCATCTCCGCCAGCGCGCGGGTACCGCTGCCAAGGAGCGCATCCCGAAGATCGGGCAGCAGCGCGGGGTGACCGATGACTGCTGTCTCGGCGTCAAAATGCCGCGCCTGCTGTGCCAGGCGCGCGACATCGCGTCCCGCCGCCAGCGCTTTTACGCGAAAACGCCCGGGAAAGGCGGCGACGATATCCAGTGTCTGCCGGCCAATGGAGCCGGTGGAGCCGAGAACGGTTATTGCGCGCATATAGTTGTCTCGCGAATAGAGCTGGTGGGTGGTATGGCGACGCGCTGCGTGGCGCACTACCAACAACCGATTGTCTTTTTATTCGTTATTGTATGCGCTTCTCCCTTTTGTCGCCGTGTTAAGCAGGCTATTTCCTTGCAGCCGCGAACTTACATGCCATGAATGGCGAAGCGAATCTGGTCACGGCGCTCTTTGTGCTGGAGCTTATCGGGGTGGTGGCGTTCGCCGTCGCCGGGGCGCTGAAGGCCATCCAGCGCGAGATGGATATTTTCGGCATTCTGGTGCTGGCGGCCATCACCGCGCTAGGTGGCGGCATCATTCGCGACCTGCTGGCCAATCGCTTCCCGGTCAGCCTTGATGAGCCGGTCTACTTCGCGGTGGCCATTATCGGAGGTCTGCTGGCGGCGGTGGGGGCGGGCTTCTTCACGCGCTACCAATATTGGCTGAAGATCTTTGACGCCCTTGGCCTCGCGGTTTTCGCCGTGCTGGGCGCGAATGTCGCCCTGAACCTGAACCTCAACGTCCTCTCCGTCCTCCTCTTCGGCCTGCTCACCGGCATCGGCGGCGGCGTGGTGCGCGACCTGCTCGCCAATGAAGTGCCGCTGGTGCTGCGCCAGGAAGTCTACGCCCTCGCCGCCCTCATCGGTATTACCATCCAGTGGAGCCTGGTGCGCCTCGATGTCCCCCTCATCCCCGCCGCCCTCATCGGCGCCCTCCTCATCTTCCTCATCCGCCTGGCGGCGATTCGCTGGAATTTGAACCTGCCGCGGGTGAAGTGAGTTGTCCGTTCATGTCGCACAATCCTTCCCGAATTCCCGTTCGGACACCTTGCCGCGCGGGTAGAACGTGCGAACGAGGTTGTCGCATGGAAGTCACCGCCGAGGATTTCGTCATTTTACAGAAGGCCTGTGACGCGTTGGACGCCATCGGGGTGCCGTATATGGTGGGGGGCGGCACTGCGGTGGTGCTGTGGGGACGCAACCGGCGGACGAAAGACTTTGACCTCTTCCTGAACCGCGAGGTGTTGCGCGCGGCGATGAACGCGTTGTCGCTAGCGGGCTTCACCACTACCGACACCGAGAAGAACTGGCTCTATAAAGCCTGGTGGGGCGATCTGCTGGTGGACCTGATCGTGGAGGTGCGCGGCGGCGTGCGCATCACCGACGAGACGATGCTGCGCTCGCGCGTCGTCGAGCAGTTCGGCGTCACCTTTCGCGTGATGGGCCCGGAGGATGTCGTCTACCGCAAGATCACCTGCCTCACGGAGGGCCGGCCGGACTGGCACGACGCCATCTCCATCATCGCGCGCCAGGGGGAGACCTTCGACTGGATGTATCTGCTCTACCTGGCGCAGCAGCATCCCCGGCGCGTGCTGGCCTTTCTGCTGTTCGCGCAGACTGAGATGAACGCCCCCGCCTGCAGCCCCTCCTCGCAGGTGGAGAACCAGCTCTTCCGCGGCGACAGCGACGGCCCCATCCCCGAATGGGTCGTCCTCACCCTGGTTCGACAAATCTGGGAGGGTGGCGCACGCTCGCCAATCAATCCACACCGTCTGGAGATGCGTCGGGCGGCGTGAGCCTGAATGTCATCGTTCTTCTCCGAAACACAAAATTTACATTTCGATACGTCGTGGCAATCTAAGGTGACGGACACGTAATGTGGCGTGGATATGCTGTGCCTGTATTCGCTCACCAATCATGGGAGGGAATCGCAGGGGAGGTAGCATTACCATGTTCACACCGTTCCGTCACCTATACGCGCGGCGAGTGATTGTCTGTCTGGGCACGCTCGCACTGGCCCTCTTAGCGATGGCACAGGAGCCGGGTGCGTCTACGATTGACGCCGGCGACACCGCGTGGATGCTTATCGCCACCGCCATGGTGTTGCTCATGACACCAGGCCTGGCGCTCTTCTACGGTGGTATGGTTCGTCGCAAGAACGTATTGGGCACGATGATGCATAGCGTGATGGCGATGGGCGTGATCAGCATTCAGTGGGTGCTGTTCGGCTATACGCTCGCGTTTGGCCCTTCCATCGGCGGCGTTATTGGTGGTCTGGACTTCCTCGGCCTTAATAATGTGGGCGGCGAGGCGGGTCCGTATGCTGCTACCATTCCGCACCTGCTCTTCATGGCCTTCCAGATGATGTTCGCCATCATTACTCCCGCGCTCATCTTCGGCGCGGTGGCGGAACGCATGAAGTTCAAGGCGTTCCTGCTCTTTCTCATCCTCTGGGCTACGCTGGTGTACGACCCGCTGGCGCACTGGGTGTGGGGCGCGGGTGGCTGGCTGGGCAAGCTGGGCGCACTGGATTTCGCCGGCGGGTTGGTGGTACATGTTTCGGCGGGTGTCTCCGCGCTGGTGGCGGCTATCATGCTCGGCAAGCGTCGCGGCTATCCGGAGCATCCGATGCCGCCGCACAACCTGCCGCTCACCGTCCTCGGCGCGGGTCTGCTGTGGTTCGGCTGGTTCGGTTTCAACGCCGGCTCGGCCATGGCGGCCGACGGGACCGCCGCCGCCATCTTCCTCAACACCCTGGTCGCCGGCTGCCTGGGCAT
>JAKIYB010000567.1 GCA_022708765.1 Armatimonadota bacterium
CCCGCCCGCGCGCCGCCCAGCGGTGGGTGCGCTCGGTGGCCGCGCGCGCCTGCGCGGGCTCGGCGCCCCAGGGCGCCGGCTGATCGAAGGACATGATGATATCCGCCCCCAGCCGCTGCTCGACATCAATCGCTTTCTCCGGGCTCATAAAGTGCTCGGAGCCGTCAATGTGCGAGCGAAAGGTTAACCCCTCTTCCGTCACTTTGTGCAGCGGGGAGAGGCTGAAGATCTGGTAGCCGCCGCTGTCGGTGAGGATGCCGCCGTCCCACGCCTGGAAGCGGTGCAGTCCGCCCAGCGACTCCACCAACTCCACCCCCGGCCGCAGGTACAGGTGGTAGGCGTTGTTGAGGATGATTTGCGCGCCTGTTTCGCGCACTTCCGCCGGCGTTAAGCTTTTCACCGTCGCCTGAGTGCCCACCGGCATGAACGCCGGGGTGTCAATCGCTCCTGCGCGCGTCTGTAGGACCCCTCGCCGCGCGCGTCCCTCCGTTGCCGTAATCGTCAATGCACATACCATGCGTGCATTGTACATGCTAACGCGGGCGCGCGTGAAGCGCGGTGAGCGGCGATTCGCGGGTATACTGGCGCAGAGATCGCCGAGAAAGGGGATACCATGGAAGCGGATATCCGCGAAGGCTATTGCCGAAATGACGACTTCCACTATACCGGGCCGGAAGAGGTGGTCATTTGCCCGGTCTGCGGCGCGGAGGTGCCGACGCTGCCCATCGGCTGTGAATGCGACATCACCGAGGAGCAGGTTGACGAGGCGATCCGCTGGCACGAGGAACAAACAAAACAGCATGGAGAGTAGTCCGAACGGCCAACCCTCGCTATAATGAGGAATCCGTCTTGAGCGCGAGGTGTGCCGATGTTCCGCTATCATGGCCTGTTGCTCGTTGCGCTGCTCCTCCTGTTCACGCTATCCTGCCGGGCGCAGGAGGAGCCGCCGGCATCATTCTCCATCAGCGGCGAGTGCCTCTCCGCGCTGAAACCGCTGGCCGCGTGGATGGGCGCGACCGTGACCTGGGCGGCGAAAAAAACTTCCGTGAAAGTCGCTCTCGGCACGCGTGCGCTTACCCTGGAGCCTTACTCGGTAGTCGCGAAGAACGCGCAAAGCCGGCCTTGCTTGCTACCCGTATCACCGGTCTGGCGCGATGGGCAACTGTTTGTGCCCGTCCATGCGGTTGCGGACGCGCTGGGTGTCACATGCACGCCACTGGAAGAGGGTAGGGGAGATCTCCGGCTGATGCTTCGTGACCGCAATCTCACGCTGCCGATTCCACCCGTCGCGGAATTGCCCCTCGATCCCGCTATACGCCTGCCACTGCTCATCGCCGACCTCCGGCTGCCAGTAGATAGACTGGCGACCAGCAAAGGCATCTCTTCGCAGATTCGCCCTTACCTGGAAGGGTTCGTACGGGTCGCGAAACCAGTGCAACCGGCGCTCACCGGCATCGCGAACTCGAAAGCGCTACGCCTGCTTTCTCATGTGCCCGTCGTCGGCGGACTGGTGAGCGTCTGCCAGGATGCCATCGGCACGATCGCCGGCACCATCGGCGTGGCGCGGCGGCTGGTAGAGATGGACGCCGAATACCTGGCGCCGATTCGCGACGGCTTCGCCGCCGCGCGGGACGTCGCCACGACGCCCGACGCGGCGATGGTCGCGGCCGCGCGCCCGAAATGGACCGCCGCCCTCGCCGCCGCGGAGAAGCAGCGCGCGCTGAACGAGACCGCCGGCGCGCATGTCCACGGATTACTAAGCACACTGAACATTATCGAAGCAAAGATGGCGGAATTCCGCAAAGCGTACCCACAGAGCGAGCACGTGCTCTCCCTCGGCCCGCTGTTGCGCGCCACCCAGGATCTGCAAGTGACAGTCGGCGCGCATCACTGGCAGATGACAACGATGCAGGGATACTTCCTGGCTCTCCTCGACGCGACGGCGCCGGTGGAAGGACCAGAGGCACTGACGGAAAATGTGGTGAAATAACGGAGGACCATATGCGTCTCATGCTCTTGCTTACGCTGCTTGCCGCGCTGGCGGCACAAGCGGTTACCATCACCCGCGACGGTGACGAGTTCGCGATTACGGGCGACATTTACACCGCGTGGGTGTCGAAGGACGGCGCGCTTATCTCGCTGGTCATCAACGGCGTGGAGTTCATGGCTCCATCGGTGGAGATCACCTGGAAAGAGAAGAAGACGACGGTGGCCGGCCTCTACGCCGCGCCAATGAATCAGTGGTATCATCCCTATCTGTTGCCCGGTGGCGCGGTATTGCGCGACAACACCATCCGCGCGGAGGGCAACGGCTGGTGGATCGAATACGCCTTCGGCCCGGATACCGTGGACCTGACGTATTTCGGCGCGCCGGAAGGCGGGCGCGGATTTCGCGCTGGGTATCCGCCCGCTGAACTATACCTGAACCTTTCACCCGAATTGCATCGCGCCTGCGACCCGGAGAACCAGGGAGAGTTGGGCTGGCCGGTGAACCGCCCGCACGAGCCCGGGAACTACACCATCCTCGCGAAGAACGGCGCCGGCTTCCACGCGACGGATGTCTGCCGCATGCAGGCGGTGAAACACGGCGCCGTCACGCCAGAGCCACATCGGCTGGACCTGCTGGTCTACAATACTTACGACCAGACGCAGAAGCCGATCACCCGCCGGCTGAAGCTTTTCCGGAAAGCCGACCTGGCGCACGCGTTGACGATGGAGATCACTTCGCCGAATCCCGACCATATCTTTGCGGAGAACAAGCCTGCCGTCTTCCCGGTGAAGGTAACCACGCTGTATGGGCACACGCTGAAAGGCGCGCTGGCCTTCACCGGCGCCCCCTACGTGTGGAAAACTCCGGAGGTGACGGCGTCGGTTCCGCTGGCCCTGACCGCCGCGCAGCCCTC
>JAKIYB010000568.1 GCA_022708765.1 Armatimonadota bacterium
TCAAGCAGGGCCTGGCCGAGTTCATGGCACGGAAGGGCATCGCGGACGTGAACGAGCTGGTGGGCGCGGTGCGACCGCACTGATTTCAGCGGGCGCGCGATACCGCGGCAGCCATACTCATCCGCCGGGCAAGGCGCGAAGGTAACCACCATGTCGCCTCCAGCCACGGGATTGGCCGCCGGTCAACGCAAGGGAGTAACACGTGAAAGTAGTCATAGCCGATGATCACGGCATCATCCGAGACGGTATCCGTGCCCTACTTGAGCGCGAGCCCGACATCGATGTCGTCGGCGTCGCGGAAAACGGGCGGCAAGCCGTTGAACTCGCCAGAACGCTCGAACCGAACCTGGTGATCATGGACGTGGTGATGCCCGAGCTTAACGGCATTGAGGCCACGCGCCAGTTGATCAAGGAGTGTCCGAACATCCAGGTGCTTGCGCTTTCGGCGCACGCTGATCACCGCTACGTAATCGAGATGCTGCGGGCCGGCGCCTCCGGATATCTGCTGAAAGATTGCGTGTTTGATGAACTACGCTTCGCCGTGTCCGCGATCCGGCGCGGTCAATCCTACCTGAGCCCCCCCGTCGCCCATATGGTGCTCGCCGAGTACCGCCAGAAGACGTCCAGACAAAAAAACACCGAGACTATTGCGCCGTCCGGCCCCTTAACCATCCGCGAACGGGAAGTACTGCAACTGCTGACTGAAGGCCATACCATGCGAGACATCGCCGAACGCCTGTGCATCAGCGTGAAGACGGTCGAGACGCACCGCAAAAAGATCTCCGACAAGCTCGGAATTCGCTCGATCGTTGAGCTGACGAAGTATGCGATTCGCGAAGGCATTACCGCGGGGTGATCATTCGCCGCACCCGCGCCTGGCGCGGCGGCCGGATAGTTTCTGCTCGATGATCCAGCGTATCGGTTGCATAATGTGCTGTTTCATCGGCTCCGACACGCTGCCGATCATCCAGCAGTTATGCGGGCACGCGGAGACCTGTCGCCGTATCTCCTCCGCCGCCGCGCCGTGCCAGATCTCTTCAAACGTTTGGCGCTTAATATTCCCCATGCTGCATTCCATGACGTTGCACGGGCGCACCTCGCCGAGTGGGTCGAGGAAGAACGATTCGTATCCCATGCGGCAGGGCAGCAATCGCGGATTCCCCTGGATATAATTGCCCAGGCCGTAATTGAAGTAGGCGCGGAACCAGTCTTTCACGCGGCGGCTTCGCAGCAACTCGTCCATCAGCGTCCGTAACGCGGAGAGCGCTTCCTCGTGCCGCGTGAACCGGTTATCGTGTTTGTGAAAATAGTAGGAGTTATGCACCGCGGCGGTGGAGAACTCCACGCCCATCATTTTGGCCAGGTGGTACAGTTCCAGCAGGTCGGACACGTTCCGGTCGGAGAGCGTGATGCCGAAACCGATATCCTTCAAGCCGAAGTGGTGCAGCTCCGCCAGCGTGCGGATGCCGTGGTCGAAACCGTCGGGAATACCGCGCAACTCATCGTTGGCCTTCGGCAATCCCTCGATGCTGATGCGCACGCCGATCCAGGGGTGTCGGCGGACGATCTCCAGGATGCGCTCGGTGTAATACCCATTCGTGCTGACCACCAGCCGCGATGTCTTGTCCTTCAGCACGTCGAGGATGTCGGACAGGTCTTCGCGCAGAAATGGCTCGCCGCCGGTGAGGTTGATACTGGGAATCGCCGGAAGCCTGGCGATGTCGTCCGGGGTGATTTCCTCGCCGGGAGCGGTGGGAAACTGCCAGGTATTGCACATGTGGCACCGCGCGTTACAGCGGTAAGTGACGATGATGCTGGCGAAGTGAATAGGGATCATTAGGGGTCACGTCCTTATTGAACAGGCGAGCACGGCATACTCGGCTCGGAAAACGTATCAGTCACTTCCGTGACGCGTAGAGGCGGAGGACCCGGAGTGCATGCCCCTGCGGGCGACCCGGGCCGACAGCAACGGAGGCCGTCGCCTGCTCTGTTGCTGTCGCTTATACAACAGGTCGGTATAATACTGCTCGAATTTGTCGGTAATCCGGTCCCAGGAATAATCGTTGCGCACGCGGGTGACCGCCTTTTCCGCGAATTGCGCGGCGACTCCGTCGGTCGCGAGCAAATAGTCGAGTTTTCCCGCCAGGTCGTCGATGTCCCCGTTGCGGAACGTCACCCCGTATTCGCCGATCGCTTCAATATTCTCCGGAATATCGCTGACCAGGCAGCACAGGCCATAGCTCATCGCTTCCAGCAAGGCGATGGACAGCCCTTCGATCTCCGATGGCTGCACATAGACCAGCGCGTTGCTGAACAACTCATCGAGCAACCGCCCTTCGACAAAACCGGGGAAGATAATGCGCGGGTCACCCTCCGCCAGCGCCAGTAATTCCTGCTTGAACGCTGATTCGCTCGGAACATCGCCGGCCACGACCAGCTTGCAGTCGGTGTTAAGCCGCCGGAACGCCGGGATCAGATACTGCGCGCCTTTTTCCCGCACGAGGCGTGACGCGAAAAGGACGTAGCGCCCGGGCTCCAATCCCAGCCGCGTCATCTCCCGCGGCGTGGCGCGCGGATGCACCTCAGCGCCGGTGGGAATATAGCGCGGAGCGATGTGATAGGTCTTCCGGAAATAGTCGCACTGCTGGCGCGAAACCGCGGTGAATTCCTCGTTGCACAGCACCGACCACTGCTCCAACGCCTTCAATACGGTGCGGCCGAAATGACTCCAGCGCGTGCGCTTCCACTCCAGTCCGTGATACTGAATGAGCGCCGGTATCCCGCGAAGGCGAAACAGCCACCCCAACATTCCGGGACCGATATGCTGTAGATGGACCACGTCGGCCCATGCGTCGCAGGCGGCATGAGAGCACGCCCACATGCTCGCGCTGA
>JAKIYB010000569.1:0-269 GCA_022708765.1 Armatimonadota bacterium
TCGTTTACCATGCCGGAGTTGAAGCCGACCGAGGCCGAGGTGGAGGATCCCGGCATCTTCACGCCGCTGGACCCGCTGCCCACGAAGACGTGGATTATCTGCCAGCGCGCCACCGTCTTCCCCAACGAGCAAATCCAGTTCCGCCGCCCGCAGTTTTACGTGAACGATTTCAATCGCCGTCTCTACGCGCTGCCCTATCACGTGCTCGACCTGCGCTCCACTGATGCCGGCATGCTTTTCAACAGCCGTGTCTCCCTCACCTCGGATGC
>JAKIYB010000569.1:371-2888 GCA_022708765.1 Armatimonadota bacterium
GAACGCGGATGGCGCGCTCTACCTGGACGACCTCACCCGCGAGACGCGCAGCGCGTCCTGGACCCACAGCCATGACTTCGGCCCCACGCGCGTGAACCTGAACGCCGCGTATGACCGCTACAATCCGGATACGCCCTACACCACCCGCGCGGGGATGGGCATCTCACGCGATTTCGGGCGGACGAACCTGCGCGTTACCGCAAACTGGAGCCGTTTCGAAGGAAATCAAAACACCTACGGGGAGATGGGCGCCTACCTGCCGTCGCTGAAGTTGGGCCGCACCGGCGCCAGCCTGAATTTCAGTCCGTTCCTCGGCTTCCGGCAGTCGGTGAAGGCGGCCACCGATACCCAGTCGAAGGAGACCGCCAGCAACTTCTACCAGGGGGTGAGCACCGGCGTCAGCCTGCCGTCCTTCCGCGTGCTCGGCGGCACCTTCAGCACTAACCTCGGGCACGAAATCACCCACGAGCAGGATGGCCTCATCACCCATTACTTCGACGCCGGCGCCGGCTACAGCCGGCAGCTCGGACGCTACTTCACCGGCTCGCTGCGCTATTCCTTCAGCCAGTCGCTCACCAGCGCCGACGCCGTGACGCCCGATCCAAGCCAGCGCATCGGCCTTGACCTTTACGGCGGGCGCGCGCGGGTGTGGAATTTCTCCGGCTACAGCTCCTACGACCTGAACTCGAAAAACGTTTTCTCTTCCGGCAGCCTCACTTATTACCTGCCGTGGGACCGCCGCAATAACACTCCGCGCTGGTTCGCGCGCGCCAACGCCAGCATCTCCTCCGGCACCAGCTCATCTTCCGACCAGCTCTTCTCGCTGGGCCGCGACATCGGCGCCTACACGCTGGTGTTGCATTATTCGCCCACCGGCAACATGGCCACGACAGGAATCGGCTCCGGCACGGGGAAAAACTGGTCACTGGAGCTGCAGCGGTCCGCGTGGTAATGGCGGAGACGGTCTTCGGCACAAAAAGGGGACTGCAACTCCTTCCCAACACTTCCGCGCTATCCCCATTTTATGTCGGAAAGGAGCGAGGCGTGACAGTTTACCGACCCGGCTTGCACCAGGCCAGTATGCGCCACCGCGTGGCACCGCTGGACCGCGCCCGCGAGAAGGCGCTGCGCCGCGTCGAAGCGCGGGACAGTCTCGGCGGGGTCGCGGTCGTGTGGTACCGGCGGGCTGACGCGTTGGTCAGCGACAAACTCGCCATTCAGCCCGGCGTGGCGGACGATCCGCCGTCGCTGCTCACCGCGCTCAGTGGAGAGATCGGCTGGCCGGGCGCGGTGCCGGCGGAAGGCAAATATCCTCCCGATACGGCGGTGGCGGCCTGGGCGCGCGTCTGGCAGGTGTGCGACGGCGCGGATCTGCGCGTGCAGCTCTGGTGGGACGCCGAGGGCGCCTTCCACGGCGAGGCGGCATTACTGCCATTGGAAGGAGAGCCGCGCCCGCTGCTCGCCGCGGAGGCACTGGCCCGTCAGCTTGATGATGTCGCCCGCGCGCCGCGCGGCAGCGCCTCGCCACACGGGCTGCTCCTAGCCGGCAACGCGGCTATGCGGGAGGAAGATTACGCCCGCGCCCGCGATGCCTATGCTCGCGCGGCGGAGGCGCTGCCCACCCACCTGGAAGCCCACCGCAACCTCGCCCTCGCTCACGCGCGGTTGGGCGAGTGGGAGGCGGCGTCTGTCGCGATGCGCACGGCGCTGGCGCTGGGCGGCGCCGATCCCGCCCTCGCGGGGGAATTTCTGGCGCTGGAAACCGATGCCGGCGTTGCCGCCGTTCAGCAGGGGAATCTCGAACACGCCGCCGCGCACTTCCTGCGCATCCTTGAGCGTTGGCCGGACGAGCCGACCACCCTTGCCAACCTGGGCAACCTCCGCCTGCGGGAAGGCCGATCAAACGAAGCTCGCGCCATCTTCCGCCGGTTCCTCAAGCACCACCCCGATCACCCCGCCGCTGAAAAGATTCGACTGGCGCTGCGGGAGATGGAGTGACGGAGAAGTCATGGCAAGGACGAGGACAAGGACGAAACGAAACCTGTCATTCCCTCCCCGCTTATGGTAGAATGAGGCAGACCCTCTTGCTGGATGATGACGATGACGCAACTGTATGCCCTCACTACCCACGCGGCGCATGATCTGCTGGCGCGGAAGGAAATTTCCGCGCGCGAACTGCTGGACGCCGTGTATGCGCGCATTGACGCGGTGGACGAGGCCGTGCACAGCTACGTGCTGCTGACGCGCGAGGCGGCTTACGCCGCCGCCGACGTGGTGGACGCGCGCCTGGCCGCCGGCGAGGCAATCGGCCCGCTGGAGGGCATCCCGCTGGCGCTGAAGGATATCCTCTGCACGAAGGGCGTGCGCACCACCTGCTGTTCACACATCCTGGAGAACTTCATCCCGCCGTACGACGCCACCGTTGTCGAGCGCCTGCGCGATGCCGGCGTCATCACCGTGGGCAAAACGAACATGGACGAGTTCGCCATGGGCAGTTCCACGGAGAACTCCGCTTTC
>JAKIYB010000056.1:0-8025 GCA_022708765.1 Armatimonadota bacterium
GGCGACGGCACCGCGCGTATGCCATTCGGCTGTGACAGGACGGGGTGCCCGTTCACATGCGCGGCTAACCCCGCAAGCAGTTCCCCCATATCCGCGCCAGGCGGTACGGGATATTCCAACGCGTAGTCACCGATGCGCAGTTGAATTACCGCGCCTTGAGGCTCGTATACTGTTGCGAAGAAGCGGTCATCCAGGTACAAATCCATACGCTGGATTGTCTGCCCCGGTTCGATGGCGGTACCGGTAATTTTCAGCGCCGCGGTACCTGATAATGGCCCATCGCCGCTCTCGATAGCCACAGTGGGCTTCACGGCATACGGCGCGCAGAGTGGGTCGCCGATAATGAGGTTTTGTCCACCAAGGTAGGGAAGCGCGACGTAAAAGCTCTCCGCCAGCGACAGTCCCGCGGCATAGCGGTCCAGGACTAATGCCTGCCGTCCCGCGGCGGGGATGCTGTCCAGTCCGGCGTTCCCGACGACCGCGTGCAGGCCACCGACTCCGGCCTGCACGAACCATCCCGCCGCCGCCAGGAGGGGCCGGGCATTCTCATCGAGATTAGCGGGCGCCGCGCCGTAAGGTTGCGCCATATCGGCGATCGCGCCCGGGAGGAACGCCATTTTCGCGAGCGAATCGCGTGAGATACCGCTGTAGATGCCGCCGGAAAAGTATCCGATAATATTGGCACGGTCATCTGGAAGAGTGCTGACCTGTTCGACGCGCAATCCGCGCCGGGTCAGGAGCACGGCCGCAGCCTCCTGGCTGGCGGCGGGTATCTGTGCGCTGCGCTGCAGCAGGAACCTGCCATCGGGCATTGTACCGTCCGCTGTGACAGCGCGCGCGATTAACTGCCGCACATCGCGCGTGGAATAACCGGTCAGCGTCGTGACCAAATACATCCCGGCCAGCGCCGTCTGGCGGTGTGAAAACGGCGTGGTGCTGGCATAATAGGGATTCGGCACGCGACCACCGACTCGCGCGGATTCCATCCCCATCATGGCGAGCAGGCTGGCGACGGCGAAGCCATTGTCACGCAGGACCATCTGCGGCACGCCGCGCGTGAGCACGATGCAGGTGATTTCCTCTTCCAATTGCCTGGTGCGAAGGTAGTTGCGGATAGGCGCTTCGATCTCGTTCAGATAGACATCCGGTGAGACAGCGTAATCGGTAGAGGTGGCGAGGGTGATCAGATTATGATAGGGGATAGCTCGCGCGCGGCGATATGCGTTGCCGATCTCCAGCGACTCGCTGCTCCGCGCGTTTACCACCACTAACACGTTCCGCGGCCCGCCGCCCGCCAACGCGTGGGCGGCGGCAAGCAACGCCAGCAATCCTATCGTGATGCAGCGTGAAAGAACAGGGAGCATGCCTGTTCTTTCAGACCCTCATGCGGCGGAAAAGTTGCGCCGTGGGCATTCCAGCATTGCCAGCATGTCATCCACGGGTACGCTGGCACGGCAGGTGAAGGCATCAGCGGCGCCATAGTAAATGTGCAGCATGCCGGCGTCATCCAGCACGGAGCCGCAGGTGAAGACGACATTATCGAAGAAGCCGCTGCATTCGTATTTCGCTTCCGGAATCATCACCGGTTCAACCGAGCGCGCGATGATGCGTGACGGGTGATGCAAATCAAGCAAGGCCGCTCCCAGGCAGTAGCCTTGCTCCGCGTTGACGCCATGGTATAGCGTCAGCCAACCGTGTTCGGTGCGAACGGGTACATCGCCGGCGCCGATGCGCAGTGCATCCCAGTATCCGTGCCGCCTGGAGAGCAGGGGGGTATGCCGGCCCCAATGATACAGATCGGGAGAACTGGCCAGCCATATCTGTAATTCACCCAGACCGATAACCGAGGGGCGATGCAGCACAAAGAAACGATCACCAATGCGCGCGGGGAAGAGCACGACATCTTTATTTTCCGGCCCGAAGATCAGTCCGTGACGGTGATAGGTGATAAAATCGGTAGTGGAGGCCAGCCCGACGGCGATGCCCCAACGCGACACGGCGGTGTAGGTGATGAAATATGTCCCTTCGATACAGGTAATGCGTGGGTCTTCGATGCCATACTCCTCGTATCGATGGCGTGGGTAGAGAGCGGGAACGTCTTCGATCGTAAAGTGTATGCCGTCGCGGCTGCGCGCGAGGCGCAGGTGCGAGAGCGAGGTGAGCAGCAGCCGGTCACGGAAGCGAATCATCCGCGTGTCGGAAAGGTCGAGATGCGGGGTGTCGCGCAGGATGCGTTCCACGCGCAAGACAGCCTCGTCACCCCGGCAATCCACCATCGGCACCGCGAGTTCGCTATCCGGCACGTCGCGCACGGCTTCGGCGACGCGCAGCAGCAACAGCGTTTCGTCACCAAACCGCGTGGCGGCGGGATTAAAAGCGCCGATCACCTCCATATCCGGCCGAGTCGGACGCACGTCATGGGGACGGATCAAGGGATTAGCAGCGGCACGCTGGAGATTCATGGTCACGCTCATGTTCCGCAAAGATGGCTGATGATCCGTGACGCATCACGCGGGACGGCATCACGTATCAGGCATTATACACACGATGCCTCACGTTTCAAACAGAACATGCGAATATTCTTTTGTAGTAACAGTTTATTAACTGACAGGGCGGCAAAAAAAGCCGGAAGACGCAGGCGCGCCTTCCGGTGAACGGATACAACGAAGTCTTGTCTCAGGCGAACCGCGCGCAGAACGCGGTGAACTCCTCCGGGGTGACCCCCAGCTCTTCAGGGCTGCCCAGGCGACCGAGGATGGCGGACGCGGCGGCGATGGCGGGGCTCGCGAGGTAGACTTCACTCTTAGGATGCCCCATGCGTCCAACGAAATTGCGGTTCGTAGTCGCGACCGCGCGCTCGCCCTCGGCCAGGATGCCCATGTGTCCCCCCAGGCACGGCCCGCAGGTGGGAGTGCTGACGGCTGCGCCGGCATCCACGAAGATCTCCATTAATCCCTCCTGCACCGCGGCTTTCCAAATCTCCTGCGTCGCGGGGATGATAATCATCCGCACATCCGGATGCACCATCCGTCCCTTCAGGATGGCGGCGGTGACGCGCAGGTCCTCAATGCGGCCATTCGTGCAGGAGCCGACGATGGATTGTTGAATGGCGACGTTAAGCGCCACCGCATCGCTGATGGATTTCGTATTCGAAGGCAGGAAGGGGAAGCTCACCTGCGGTTCGATGGCACGGCAGTCCCACTCGAACGTCTCCAGGTAGCGGGCATCGGCGTCACTGGTGTAGAAAGTGAAGGGGCGCTTCGCCCGGCCTTCCACGTACGCGCGGGTGATGGCGTCGGGCGCGATGATGCCGTTCTTGCCGCCGGCTTCGATGGCCATGTTACAGATAGCCATACGGTCGGCCATGCCCAGCGCTTCAATCGCCTCGCCGCAGAACTCCATCGCACGATAGCGCGCGCCGTCCACCCCGATCTTCCCGATGGTGTAGAGGATCAGGTCTTTACCGCTCACCCACGGGCGCAGCGGGCCGAAGAAATGGAACTTCATGCTCTCTGGCACACGGAACCAGGTCTCACCCAGTGCTATCGCCGCCGCAAGATCGGTGCTGCCGACGCCGGTGGAGAAGGCGCCCAACGCGCCGTAGGTGCAGGTGTGGCTGTCGGCGCCAATGATACAGTCACCGGGCACGACCAGTCCCTGCTCAGGCAACAGCGCGTGCTCGACGCCCATGCGACCCACTTCGAAGTAATTGGTGATACCGTGCGCCTGGGCGAATTCGCGCATCTGCTTCACCAGTTGCGCGGCTTTGATGTCCTTATTCGGCGTCGAGTGATCGGGAATGAGGCCGATACGCTCGCGATCAAAGACCGCCGTCGCACCCATCTTCTCAAATTCGTTGATCGCCAACGGCGCGGTGATATCGTTGCCAAGTACGAAATCCAGCGCGCAGCGGACGAATTCGCCTGGCTGCACCTCGGCCTTACCGGCATGGGCGGCTAAAATTTTCTCGGTGATGGTCATCCCCATGGTGTTTGCTCCACTCGTGCATGCAAATCTGCGCGTTGCGCAGGCCAGATTGTAGCCGAAAAGACCGGTGGGCGTCAAAAATCGGCACGCGGATAGCGCGCTTTCCCGCTGAAACGGCAAGGCAAGGCGCGTTCTCGCGACTCCACATACTTCGCATGAATAGGGAGAGTTGACTGCAGACAAAGGATTCGCTATACTTTTCCGTGCGTTCCGGGGCGTAGCGCAGTTTGGCAGCGCGTCTGGTTTGGGACCAGAAGGTCGGAGGTTCAAATCCTCTCGCCCCGACCATTCGCGGATGATGGCTGTGCGGGAGTAGCTCAGTTGGTAGAGCGCTAGCCTTCCAAGCTGGATGTCGCGGGTTCGAGTCCCGTCTCCCGCTCCAGTTGCGCCCATAGCTCAGGGGATAGAGCAGCTGCCTTCTAAGCAGTTGGTCGCAGGTTCGATTCCTGCTGGGCGCGCCAATTTCGCACACCCGCGAAGCCATGGTGGGTATAGCTCAGTCGGTTAGAGCGCCAGGTTGTGGCCCTGGAGGTCGCCCGTTCAAGTCGGGTTACCCACCCCAATTTCCCGCTCCCGGTGGATGTCACCGGGAGCGGCGCGTTTGGTCAGGCTGCCGCTTCCGGCGATTCACCCAGGTGATAGCGTATCGTTGCCAGCAGTTGGTCACGGTCAAAGGGCTTCGCCACATGGTCCGTCGCTCCTACCGTTCGGCTGCGCTCCATATCTAACGGCGAATCCAGAGACGACAGCATGATGATCGGCACTTCGGCATGCAACTCACCCCGCAGGCGCTCGCAAACTTCATAGCCATCCATCCGCGGCAGCATGATATCGAGCAGCACCAGGTCCGGCGGCGCGTGCCGATACGCGTCCAACGCGCTGACGCCATCTTCCGCGACGACGATTTCATACCCCGCGCGTCGGAGAATGAGTTCCAGCAACTTGGCCAACTCGGCATTATCCTCCACGATCAACACCGTTTTCATGAGCACTCCTCTTTCCGTTCAGGGATTTCACCAGGCGTAACTCGGCCGTGCCGTTCCCTTTTTCGTGAAACTCAATCGTCGGGATCAACAGGTTGAGCAGCGGGATACCCCGACCACCGTGTGACAATCCGGCGGGAAACTGACGTCGCTCCAGGTACCGGGCGATACCTTCCTCTACTTCAAAGGTGATCGCTATCGCACGCGGAAGGATTTCGCAGGCTCCGCGGATGCGATAACCATGTGCATGTTGCACGATATTCGTGAATGCTTCCGACACAGCCAGCGCCAGATCATCAAGGTCATCCTCGGAGAACGGCAGCGTGCGCGCTTCCGCGAGGATGAGGTGGCGCACCTCGGCTATAGATTCAGGCGCGGCCGGAAAGGAGAAAGCAATGCGGGTGGCACCCGCGTCTGGCTGGTACTCAGTCACACGCCCCTCCCGCACACCGTTTGAGCGCCAGCGCGGTGATGTCATCGGTGGCTTCACACGCCGTCGTCATCTCATCAACAATTCTCTGCACCATCGTCGGCGCCGGGAGCGTCCGGTACTGATGCACTAGCTCGCAGAGATCACCTAACTCCATGCGTAACTCATCACCACAACGCACATTGACCAAACCGTCAGTATATAGAAAGACGACATCATGCGCATTGAGCATAACTCGGCGGTCTTTCAGGGTTATCTCGGGAAAGATACCGAGCGCGGGACCTTGGCTGGGCAATGGAATGGCGCGCGATCGAGCATTCACTCGGCAGAGATACCCGGGATCGTGACCGGCACTGGAATAGACCAGGCGACCGGTCGCGGGGGTGTAGCGCGCCGCGAACGCCGTTACGAACAGCTCCGGCCCCATATCCGTATAGAAGAGCCGGTTGGCGACGCGAAACAGGGAAGCGGGCGACCGATGATACGGCGCGTTTGCTTTCAGGACGTATTTCACCATGCTGACCAGCAAGGCGGCTGAGATGCCTTTCCCGGAGACATCACCGATGAGCAGCATGATATCGCCGTCATCCAGTTCGAAGATATCGTAAAAGTCACCGCCGATCTCGCGCGACGGTAACCAGGTTGCGCCGATTTCCATTGTCGAGAAGGATAGCGATCGTCTCGGCAGCAGGCCTTCCAATATCTCCCGCGCCAGGCTTAAATCGCGCCGGTGCAGTGCTTCCGCCTGCTCCTGAATAATCATTTCTTTCTGCCGCAAGTATGCCTGCCCGATGCCTTCGGAGAAAAGGTCAAGCAGCAGATGCAGCCGGGCCAACGCCTCGATGAATTCCGCCGGATGCCAGTACTGCTCAAACCGATAGATTTCGTAGACGGATTCCCAGAGGATGGGGCGTAGTTGCTGCAGCGCATGGAACATTTCGCGAAATGAAACACCCGCCTGCGCGCTGTCCAGGCCGATCTGGCGCACGGTTGACAGGCTGGCGGCGCCGGTTTCGGGGGTGGGGGACTGCAGCAGTGACAACAGCAAGTCTAGCAACTGCCCGCCACGCTGCGCGAGCAGCGTCTCCATGCTCTCCGTCGTTCGCGTCGAGCGCCGCACGCTCTCGACCCAGGCGGGCAGCACCCGGTCACGGTCGGCCAGCAAGCGATTTCTCAGTTCAAGAAGCAGCGAGCGTCCCGGCAGGGTGAGCGGACTGTCCAAGGTGAAGTGTGTCTGCGCCATCGCCACCTCGCGCTGCTGCAGGTAGACTGAAAGCAGCGGGACGCTAATATTCTCGATGACCTGATCGCGCAGGCGTCCGATGAAGAAGACCGCGGCGGGAGACAACTGCGCCATCGGGTAGGTTTCAGCGATATACTCCCAGAGCGTCTGGATGAGCAACTCCAGCGCGCGGGTGAACGAATATATATGCAGCGACCAGCGGGCAGCCTGTTCGCCCCACTGTTGCCCTAATTCGTGAACCTGCCGGGCGTATGACGGATCCTGCCGCAGGCGCTGGTTCCAGACAAACAGCGTCTGTACCGCAAGCTCGCGTATCTGCGCGCGCTGTTCGTCATCCAGTTCCGCGAAAAGTAAAATGGAGGACTCCCAGACGCGCTCGGTGCGCCGGACAATTTCGTCCGCGTGGGCGGCAATGAAGTCGCCCAGGCGTAAGAGCGCGGGATCCGGCATCATCTGGCTAGTATTCGCAGGCGCCATGCGTCGAGTTCCCCTTGCGTATGCTACGCGTTCACGCGTTACATTGTACGCAATTACGCGCCGGTGAGGTGAACAGGGAACGCACAAGGCGATGGGTGTACGGAACGATGCGATGCCGGAAACGCGGCTACCGTCAAGTCAGTGCCTCTTCCTCTGCGGGAAGCAAATGACCGAGTTTGTCGCGCTTAGTGCGCAGATAGCGCTCATTATGCGGATTGGGCGGGGTCTGAATGGGCACCACCTCGACGATTTCCAGATCGTACCCTTCCAGTCCGACAATTTTCCTCGGATTATTCGTCATCAACCGCAGTTGGCGCAGGCCAAGGTCAGCGAGGATTTGTGCGCCCAGGCCATAGTCGCGCAGATCGGCGGCGAACCCAAGGATTTCATTCGCTTCAACGGTATCCGCGCCTTCGTCCTGCAGCGCGTAGGCGCGCAACTTATTCGCCAGCCCGATGCCGCGTCCTTCCTGATCAATATAGACGATGACGCCCTTGCCGGCTTCCTGAATCATGGTCATGGCGCGATGCAGTTGCTCGCCACAGTCGCAGCGCAAGCTATGAAAGACATCACCGGTGAGACAGCTTGAATGCACCCGTACCAGCGTGGGCGAGCCATCCAACTCCCCGCAGACCAGCGCGACATACGGGCGCTCGTCTATCGAAGAGGCGTAGCACACGGCGCGGAATTGGCCGGCGGAGGTAGGCAGACTAGTTTCTACCACGCGTGTGATTAGCCGTTCGTGCCGGTGACGGTACGCGATAATCTGCTTTACAGAGATTATCGGCAAACCGTGCATCTGGGCGAAGGTTTCCAACTGCGGCAACCGCGCCATGGTACCGTCATCATTGATAATTTCGCAGATGACACCGACCGGCTGCACGTCAACCAGGCGGCACAGGTCT
>JAKIYB010000056.1:8044-11665 GCA_022708765.1 Armatimonadota bacterium
CCGCCGCTTCCGTGTGGCCAGCGCGCTGCAGCACTCCGCCGTCCCGGGCAGCCAGCGGGAACAGGTGGCCGGGCCGCACGAGATCGTGTGGCGTGGTGGTGGGATTAGCCAGCGCGCGCGCCGTTTGCGCGCGATCCGCGGCAGAGATGCCGGTAGTGACGCCATGGCGCGCATCCACGGACACGGTAAAGGCGGTGCAGTGGGCTTCCTGGTTCTGCGCGACCATCGGGGGAAGTCCCAACGCTTCGGCGCGCGCGCGGGGCATCGGCACGCAGATCAGTCCCCGCGCCTCGCGCATCATAAAGTTCAGCGTCTCCGGCGTGGCTAATTCCGCGGCGGCGATGACATCGCCTTCGTTTTCCCGGCACTCATCATCCACGACGATAATGCAGCGGCCCGCGCGAAGTTCGTCAATGGCGTCTTCCACGCGCGCGAAAGATACAGGGGTCTCGTGCTGGGACCTGGCGGACATTTCACTCCTTCCCGACGCCAACCGACGCCGTATTCATGTTATACCCGAAAAGCGCATGGGCTGACAACTTCGCCGGGCGCGGGCGCAATAAGCCCGTTTGTAGCAGGACTCTGCACCTTGAGGCTGAATTGATGCGGTATAGTCACAGCAATGAGGGCGAATGCATGGTGGAACAACAGGGACACTGGGCACTGATCCTGGGCGCCTCGAGCGGTTTTGGCGCGGCCATCGCGCGCGAATTTGCGCACCAGGGTTATCATATCGCGGGAGTGCATCTCGATCGCCGCGCGACGATGGGTGAGGTGGAAGCGGTGCTGGCGGATATCCGGGCTGCGGGCGTGGAAGCGCGCTTTTTCAATATCAACGCCGCGGACGAGGAGAAGCGCGCGGTAGTTATTGCTGAATTGACCGGGCTGCTGCGCAATCGGAATGAGTTAGGCCGGTTGCGCGTGCTGGTGCATTCGCTGGCCTTCGGCGCGCTGAAGCCGATGGTGGCGGAAGGAGAGGTGGCGACCGCGCAGCATCTGACGATGACGCTGGAGGTAATGGCTAACACCCTGGTCTACTGGACGCAAGGAGTAATCCATAACAAGCTGATGGGGGAGGGGGGGCGTATTTTTGCCCTTACCAGCGCCGGCGGTCACCGAGTATGGCGCGATTATGGCATCGTCTCCGCTGCGAAAGCCGCGCTGGAGGCGCATATCCGTCAGCTTGCCGTCGAACTGGCGCCGCTGGGCATCACCGCCAACGCCATTCAGGCGGGCGTAACTGATACACCGGCGCTACGCAAGGTGCCGTCGTATGAAGAAATGATGGCAAAATCGCTGGCGACCAATCCATACGGCCGACTGACGACACCGCGGGACGTGGCGGCCGCCATCGCCGTTCTCGCGCAGCCCGGCACAGCGTGGATTACCGGCAACGTCATTCGCGCCGACGGCGGCGAAGACCTGATGGGATAGACGCCATGCACATATTGGGACCTTTCACCCTCGATATTGCCGGCGAACGCGAATGGCTGCTGACGAACGGGTTGGGTGGATATGCCTCGGCGACGTTGTGCGGCATGCTCACGCGGCGCTATCACGGGCTATTGGTGGCCGCGCTGCAACCACCCGGCAATCGCCATGTGCTGGTGGCGAAACTGGAGGAAACGCTGCACCGCGAGGGGCAAGCCGTGCCGATGGCGACAAATGAATACCCCGGCACATGTTACCCGGAAGGGTATCACTATCTCGATGAAGTGGTGTTTGATGGGATACAGGTGGTGATGCGCTTTACGGCGGGAGCGATGCCCGGCGAAAACAGCACTTGCGTCCGCTATCGCAACCTCGGCACGGTGGCGTATGACCTGGAACTCACGCCGCTGGTAAATGCGCGCGATTTTCACGGCGAGACGGCAGCGCGAAGCATCTCCTTCGATATTTCCCGCACCGACTGGCTTGACGGCATGCAGCTTCATCTGCGGCCGGCGTGGATGGGCGACGGATTCTGGCTATACGCGGAAGCTGGCACGTGGCATGACGATCCGGTGTGGTATTACGACATGATTTACCGGTGGGAAACCCGGCGCGGACTCGGAGACCGGGACAATCACTTTTCCCCCGGGCATTTGTGGGCGACGCTGGCACCGGGTGATGACATCACCATAACCCTGACAACGCAGCCCCAAGGCGACACGCCCGCTGAGTCGCTGCCTGTTGAAGTGGGATGTCACCCCGGTGATCCGGAAGCTATCGTCCTCCTGCGTCACGCCGCAACCTCGTTTCTGGTGAATCGGCGCACGGTGATCGCCGGGTATCACTGGTTCGGCGACTGGGGGCGCGATACGATGATCGCCCTGCCGGGGCTCTGCCTGCCCACCGGGTGCGCGGGAGACGCCGCTACGATTCTCCGCACCTTCGCCGCATCGCGCCAGCGTGGCCTGCTGCCCAATGTCTTCTCCGACTCCGGTGAAGGCGGCGCTTATAATGCGGTGGATGCCTCGCTCTGGTTCGTCTACGCGGTAGACCGGTATATACAGGCTACTGGTAACCGCGCGCTGGTCGAGGAGCTACGGCCGGCGCTGGAGGAAATAATCTTTGCCTATCGTGACGGCACCGACTACGGTATCGGCATGGCGCCGGATGGACTCATCAATGCCGACGCGCCAGGATGGCAGCTCACCTGGATGGATGCGAAGGTGGGCGATTGGGTCGTAACGCCGCGCGCCGGCAAACCGGTTGAGGTCAATGCGCTCTGGTACAACGCCCTGCGCGTGATGGAGGCCTTCGCGCATGAGTTCAACTGGCCCAACCCGTATGGCGCGCTGGCTGAGCAAGCGCGCGAGAGCTTCAACGCTTTTTGGTACGCGGATGGCGATTACCTATACGATGTATTCGGCGACACCCCTGATGCGCGCCTGCGGCCAAACCAGATATTTGCCGTCAGCCTGCCGCACTCGCCGCTGGATTATCCGCGGGCCCGGGCGGTGGTGGATGCGGTCACCCATCACCTGCTTACCCCTTATGGCCTGCGCACGCTGGCACCGGATGATCCCGAATACCGTGGTCACTACGGCGGTGACCAATGGTCGCGCGACGGCGCCTATCACCAGGGCACAGCCTGGGCGTGGCTGATGGGACCATACATTGAGGCCTACCTGCGCATACATGGCCACACCCCTGAGGCGAAAGCTCACGGTCGCGCGCTGCTCCAGCCGCTGCTCGCCCACATTCGGGACGCCGGCATCGGCAGTATCTCGGAGATCTTCGACGGCGATCCGCCACATGCCCCCAACGGCGCCATCAGCCAGGCGTGGAGCGTGGCGGAGGTGCTGCGGGTATGGGAGTTATGCCGGGGGTGATGTTCGCGCGTCAGGAAGCGACCTGTTATAATACCTCCATGTTCCGCCGCATTCGCATCCTGCTGGAGATGATCAAGTTTGAGCACACGCTATTTGCCCTGCCGTTCGCGTTGGTGGCGGCGTTGGTGGCGATGGATGGGCGGATGCAATGGGTTCCGCTAGGATGGATTCTACTGGCGATGGTGGGGGCTCGCAGCAGCGCAATGGCCTTCAACCGCATCGCCGACATCGAGTATGACCGCCGCAATCCGCGTACCCGCGAGCGGGCGCTGCCGGCAGGGTTGGTGACGGTGGGGCAGGCGTG
>JAKIYB010000056.1:11712-13806 GCA_022708765.1 Armatimonadota bacterium
CTGGCGGTGGTGTGGGGCTATTCGCTGACGAAGCGCTTCACCGCGGCCTCGCACCTGGTGCTGGGATTCGCGTTGGGCATCGCCCCCTCCGCGGCGTGGATCGCGCTCACGGGGACACTCACCCCTGCCCCGATGATACTCACCGGCGCCGTGCTCTGCTGGGTAGCGGGATTTGATATCATCTACGCCTGCCAGGACGTGGATTTCGACCGCGCAGCCGGATTGCACTCACTGCCGGCGAAACTGGGCCTGGGACGCGCGCTCGCGCTGTCCACGTTTCTCCATTTCCTCGCTTTTCTCGGTCTGGCGGCGTTCGGCTGGTCAGCCGGACTGGGGTGGGGGTATGCCGCGGCGCTGGCGCCGGTCGGCGTGTTGCTCATCGCGCAACACCGCATGGTGCGGCCTGACGATCTGAGCCGCGTAAACGCCGCCTTCTTCACCACCAACGGCGCCATCAGCCTGCTGCTGCTAGTGGGCACGGGCATAGACTTGCTTCTCAAGTTCCGGTGATGGTTCGCGAGATGCGGATGTTTCATTCCACGCCACAACCGTGATGTTGGCATGACGCATATGCCGCGGTCGTCTTCAACCCCGGTATACTACAGATGAATTTCGCAAGAGGAAAGGAGCACGGGATGCCTCTCGAGAAACACCTGGTAGTGCATTTGCAGGAAATGGTCGCGACGGAGGAAGGTTTTCGCGGCTATCTGATGGACTGGTCCGATCAGGTGAGCGATGTCCAGCTCAAGGACGCGATCTCCAGCGAGATTGACGATATCCAGGCGCAGGTTGCGAACCTGCGGGTATGCCTGGATGCACTGGACGCCCAACCCATTCAGGGATTAACCAGCCCCTTTGTGGCGGCTCTCAAGCGCGAAGACGAGATGACGATGCAGGAGATGCCGATGTCACAGGGACAGGATCTGGATATCCACCTGGCGCTGTCGGATATTGCCTTCGGCCACATGGAAGTCGGCATGTATCAGGGGATGATCGCCATGGCCCAGGCGCTGGGCAAGGAGGAAGTGGTAGATCTGCTAAAAACAAACCTGCGCCACGAACATGACGACCTGCGCCAGATGCAGAGCCTGTTACCTTCGCTCACCGGGGGATCATTCGGAGAATCGCGTTGGGCGGCGTAAGGGCAAGAAGTTGCCCGAGCTACGCGCATGCCGGCGGGACTGGAACAGACTCCGCCGGCATGCGCGCAACTGGGAGGAACAATGGCTGGGAACAGCGCGAAATCCGCGCCTGACGCGGAAATCCGGAAGGTCGCGGAACTGCTCACACAGGCCTACCCCTACATTGAAGCGCGCAAGCGGGCGGAAGGCGTTCTCACGGATTCGCCGCTGGACAGCCTGATTCGCGCCATGCTGAGTCAGCATACGTCCGACATCAACCGGGACCGCGCGTTCACCGCGCTGAAAACACGCTTCCAAAATTGGGATACTGTTGCCGACATGTCGCCTCAATATGTGGCGAAAGTGATTTTTCAGGTCAATTTCGCGGAATCAAAGGCTGCGCGCATTCAAGACATTCTGCGCCAGCTTCGCAAGGAACATGGCCACCCGACGCTCGATTTCCTGCGCGGCTGGCCAACAGAACGCATCCTCGAGTACCTCACGGGCTTTATCGGTGTCGGTCCGAAAAGCGCAGCCATCGTTTGTTTGTTTTCGCTCGGACGCCCGGTGATGCCGGTGGATACCCACGTCTATCGGGTGACGCAACGGTTGGGGTGGGTAAGCCCGCGCGTGTCGGCTGAACGCGCGCATGTGGTGCTTCAGGATTTGATCCCGCCTTCCCTCGTGTTCTCTCTCCATACGGGACTGTGGGAACACGGGCGCGTCACCTGTCGCCCACGGCCGCGCTGCGGACAATGCACCGTCTACCATTATTGCATCTACACGCCGAAAACCGCTCCAGAACCGCCGGTTGCGGCGGCTATCGCGACCACGGCGGACGGTGATGCACGGCCCGCTTGACGGGGTCAAGGGTCTATTCGTATGATCAGTACGATCACACGAGGAGGAAAGACAGTGGCGGATACGGGCATTGCACCTCTGCTTGCGGAAGCGCGGGAAGTTTACGGCGTGT
>JAKIYB010000570.1 GCA_022708765.1 Armatimonadota bacterium
CGGCGTCCCGCACCTCCGCCTCCGCCGCGTCCAGCTTGCCGTAGCGGATATTCTCCTCGATGGTGCCGCTGAAGAGCGCCGTCTCCTGCGGCACGGTGCCGATGTGCCCGCGCAGCGAAGCGAGCGTCGCCGCGCGGATGTCCGCGCCGTCAAGGAGGATGCGCCCGTCGGTGGGGTCATAGAAGCGCGGGATGAGGTTGATGAGCGTCGTCTTGCCGGCGCCGCTGGGGCCGACGAGAGCGATCACCTCGCCCGGCGCCGCTTCAAACGAGATCTCCGAAAGGACGGCATCGCCGGTGGCGTAGCGGAAGCTGACATTTTCGAAGGTCACCCGTCCTTCGACCGCGGCCAGCGGGCGGGCGTCCGGCGCGTCCGCGATGGATGGCTCGACGTCGAGCACCTGGAAGATGCAATCGGCGGCGCCGGTGGCCTGCTGGCGCACCTGGGTAATGCGAGAGAGGCCGCGGAACTGCGAGCCGGCCTTTTGCGCGAGGGCGAGGAACAGGAAGAATTTTTCCGGCGCAAGGTTGCCGCTGAAAACGGCGACGCCGCCGATGAGGATGCCGATGACGAACCCGAGCATGGCGATGAATTCGACGCCGGGAGTGAGCAGTTCCGACAGCCGCACCGAGCGCATGGTATCGCGGTAATACGTGTCGTTCACCTCGCCAACGCGCGCGTGCTCGTAGGACTCCCGCACGAAGGACTGGATGACGCGGATATTGCCCAGCCGCTCGACGAGGGCGGCGTTCATCGCCGCGAAGCGGTCCTGGATGATGACCGCGAGCTTGCGGATTTTCTTCCCGGCGACGGCGATGAGCGCGGCGATGATGGGCGCCAGCAGCAGCGCGGCGCCGGTGAGACGCCAGTCAATCAGCAGCATGGCGACAATGGAAAAGAGGATGGTGAGCGGCGCGTGAATGATCTCCACGAGCTGCTGCCCCAGGCAGGACTGCAGCACCACCACGTCGGCGGTGGTGCGCGAGAGCAGCGCCCCGGTGCCGTCTTTTTCGAGCTGCGACGGCGACAGCCGCAGGAAATGGCCGAAGACCATCTGCCGAATATCGCGTGCCATCAGGTTGGCGAATTTGTTGATGAGATAGCCCTGTCGCGACGCCGCCACGCACTTGATGAAAACGACGGTGACGGCGAAGACCGCCAGCACCAGCAGCAGTCGCAGCGGCTCCTGTGAATTGGCGAAACGCGCCAGCGCCTGGCCCAGGTCGAAGCCGAAATACTCCATGGACATGTTGCGCTCGCGCAGGAATTTTTCGCCGACGACGAAAAAGAGGAGCGAGGAGAAGAGCACCGAGTAGACGACCGTCTCGATGAAGGTGGTGAGCACCACGAGCCCCAGGCTGGCGGTCAACGTACCGCGGTAGGGTTTGGCAATCAGGGCCAGGCGTTGGGTGACGGTCATGGTGTCGCGTGTGCTCCCAGCCTATTGTACCGGAACCGCGTAAAAAGCGCCAATGAGCAGGCCGCGCGCGTCAATTCGAGGAACACGTTCAATACTGTTGCGATAAAGATGGAGTCGCATGACCGTTGTCGGCTCGTGTTCTCTGGAAAAGCCCCCTTTCAGGGGGCGTCGTTCGGTAGGCCGGCGCTTTAGGGCCGGCCGGGGGGGGGACGGGCTATCGCTCTTGCCGTAAAGCAACAGTATCGCGCGCGTCCCTTGAATTACGCAGTGGTGAAACGCCCGGGTCCGCTGGAAGGGAAATCGCCTTCGCCGTCAAACAATACGGGTACAGGATACCGGATTCGCATGCGTACCCCCGATCGTGTCAATTATCGCTGTGAAGTAGACGCCGCCCCCTTCATGCTGCGCCTGTATGTCGGCGACCGGCTGGTGCTGCAGAGCAGCGACCGCGAGGGCGATGGCAACTGCGCCCCGGGCGCCTTCCAGCGCGGGAACCGATGGCACTACGTCACCGGCGTCGTGGCGGAAGACCGCAACCATCGCGGCATGACGCTGCGCTGCGCCACCACCGACCCCACCGTGCAGATGCTCGCCACCATCAGCTACCTGCCGGACGGCCTGCGCGTGCGCTGGGAGCCGGGGGACGGCTTGCCCTGCGAGCGCATCAGCGACGCCTACGAACTCGCCAGCTCCGGCCACTGGTACGGCCATGGCTATCACGAACCGCAGTGGTGGCCGCTGGACAAAGGCCAGGTGCGCCACGACCCCTTCCTCTGCAATAACGTGCAGAGTCCCATCTGGCTCACCTCCGGCGGCGCCGGCATCGTGGTGCCCACCGAAGAACTGCTCGCGGTCAGTATCAATGCCCATGGCGACGGCCTCTTCCGGATCGCCATGGCCGACGTGACGGCTTTCGAGTATCTGGTGCTGGTGGATGACACTATCGTGGACCTGTTCGCGCGGCTGCTCCGCGTGGTCGGCCTGCCGGCCCGCGTCCCGCCGAAGGATGTTTTCGCGAAGCCCATCTACTCCACCTGGACGCAGTATCCGCGCAACCTCACCCAGGAGAAGGTGCTCAATTTCGCTCACGCCATCGTGGATAGCGGCCTGCCCGCCGGTATCCTGGAGATTGACGAAAAGTATCAGCCCTCTTTCGGCGAGATCGCCTTCGATCCCGTCACCTTCCCTGAGCCCGCCGGCATGCTGGCGGAACTGCGCGACCTTGGCTTCAAAACCACGCTGTGGACCAGTCCCTTCATCAACACCGACTCCCCGGCCTTCGCCGAGCTGACGGCGATGGGCGGGCTGGTGAAGGACCGCCGTACCGGCATGCCCGGCGTTTTCACCTGGTGGGCGGGGGAAGCCGGCCTGCTGGATGTCACCAGCCCGGCGGGCGAGCGCTGGTATGCCGAGAAACTGCGCGCGATGGCCGACCTCGGCTTCGTCGGCTTCAAATTCGATGGCGGC
>JAKIYB010000571.1 GCA_022708765.1 Armatimonadota bacterium
TGAAAGTCTTCGCTGGATCAGGCGTAAAATCGTAGACGCTGGCGCCGGATGAACTTCGCTTGAGTCCGAAGCGCGGGAGCAATTTATCCAGGGCCCGCCGATAATGCGCCACGACATTGGTCACATATGCCTGGTCCTTCAATCGCCCCTCGATCTTGAACGAGCAGATGCCGGCGTCAAGCAAGTTGGCGAGATAATCTGTCAGGTTCAGGTCGCGTAGAGAAAGCAAGTGCCTGTTGCGGGCGCTAAGATAACACTGCCCGCTGTAGCCGACGCAGAGCGCGCCGTGAATGAATACCTCCAGTTCAATGCCGGTGTGGGCGTGGATGGCGCGAATCTCCTCCAGTGACAGCTCGCGGGCGAGAATGGCGCGCTGAATGCCCACCGCTTCCAGGAAAGCAACCCGCTCTGGCGTGTGGTTATGCATCTGCGTGCTGGCGATGAGCGGGATGGGCGGGAGATCGAGTTCCAGCAGGCCGGTGTCCTGGATGATAATGCCATCCACGCCGATGTGATACAGGCGCTCGATGAGTCGCTGCGCGGCGGGCAATTCTTCGTCGGTGAGCAGCGTGTTGATGGTAACGTAGACGCGCGCCCAGTAGGCGTGAGCATATCGCGCCAGCGCCTCGATATCGGGCAGCGTATTGCCCGCCGCCTCGCGCGCGCCAAATCGCCCGGCGCCAAGGTACACGGCGTCAGCGCCGGCGGCGATGGCCGCCATACCGCACGCCAGATCTTTGGCTGGAGCGAGGAGTTCGATGGCGGTCACGCAGGCCTCCATGGCAGCAGGCCGCGCCGAATCAGATCGGGGAAGATGTGATTGACGAGGATGGGCGAGAGTTGTTCCCGGTCGTCATCTGGACCGAACCAGATCAATTCGGCAATCTCGGATGAAGCGACGGGTTCCCCATGTAATTCTCCACTGTAGAGCTGAATCTCTACCATTTTCGCCACTGTGGGATCATCCGAGGCGGCGCGGTCTTCATATCGGCCAAGATAGCGTGCATTCGCCAGCGTGACGTCACCTAATTCCTCGCGAAGCTCGCGTTCCAGGCACGCCGTTGCCGATTCGTCGGCTTCGAGGCGCCCGCCGGGGAGGATCAACGTTGTCAGTGCCCGCTTCCGGCACAGCAATACGCGCCCTGCGCGCAGGGTGAAAAGCCCAATTTTGTGAATATCCGCCATACTGGAGCTATTATACCGGATGCGGCGGCGCGTGCCGAGAAGTTGACGGCGAGTTACTCTTCGTCATTCAGAAATTCCTCGTCGTCAGTCCTCTCCTGCTCCTTGCGCACCATCCTCAACTGTGCGCGTATTAGCCAGCCCGTGCTGCCAGTCGGTAATATCGTCGCGCATGCGCGCATCGAGCAGATCGCTGGCGTCATCATTATCAGGGAGTTCCATGTCGTCAAGGGGAACATCATCGTCCATGGCGGGTCCGTATGTTGTTATGGTAGCGATATCAAGTACGGCAGGAAAACTGGCGACGAGTCGGTTACACTTCTTTGTTCTTCGTCACCTCGCTGCGGTTCGGTAAGGCTTCAAATTCAGGCACGTCCACGATGGTAACCTGGCCGTAGCCGTGCGGGTCTGCGGTATAAAGTACCTTCGTACCGCCCGCGAAGACGTGAGGGTGGACGTGCAGCGCCTGTGTGTGGAAGGAACCACGATGCCAGGCGAGGACTTTCGGGCCTTCGAAGGCGCCGTCGCGGAAGCGCCAGGCGAGGAGATAGGGTTCGCGCGCGTTGCCGTCACCAACGACCAGGTCGAGCAGGTGGCTGTGGAAATGCCAGCAGTGGCCGACGAATGGCGCTTCGGTGCGATCGGTGTTATCGTAGCGGATAGCGCCGTAAATACCACCGTCCGCGTTGCCGCCGTGATAGCCGATGTGCTCGCCGTCCGTCATCCAGTATTCATGGCCGACGGTTTCACCGGGCGCGGTGGGACGTATTTTCCAGGCGCTGCCGGTAGTAAGGTCCAATCCCCAGATGCGGTTACCCACCTTGTGCCAGGGGCCTTCGTGACAAAATGTGATAAGGTGGGGTAATCGGGGTGAGGCGTTGACGTGCCCCACCCAGCAGCGTTCTTCATGCACGAGTTCCGTCGCGCCGCCGTCTACCGGCACGCGCCAGATCATCGAGTGCGGATGTGCTTCCCAGTATTCGTTAAAGCCGATATAGCCGTGTCCCAGGTCCACCTGAAAGCGGTCGGACAGATTTTCCGTGCAGCCCACGCAGAGGTAACGGCCGTCAGCGGTGACGTCCATGCCCGCGTTCACATAACCGGCGGGGCGAGAGTAGAGCGGTCTGGTGCGCAGCGTGGTCAGGTCGAGTGCGGTGACAGTTCCGCCGATGGTGATGTAGATTTCCTCACGCGCCGGATTTTTACAGATGCCATGGGTGTCCGCCCCCGTGCCGGGTTCCCAATCGGTGAGTTGCGTGAACTCCCCGGATTCCAGATCCACGCCATACAGATTCGTACGGTTGCCGCGATCCGAGGCAATGACCAGCTTGCGCCCGTCATCATACCAGCAGGAATAGGTGAAGTAGGCGTGATGGCTGTGCGCCTTGTAGCGCGTCAACTGGCGGACCGTCGCACCGCTCACGGGGTCCGTAGCAATGGTCAGTTCCACCGGCCATGTGGTGCCTGTCGTCATCTGGATGCCTCCGCGGTTTTTCTACAGCATACCTGGTTATTGGTTTGGCATCAATCAATGGTATGCCATACGCAGGCTAGTATCGGAAGACCAGGCAGGTATAGGCGGTATCGTTTGGGCGCCTGGCGGCGGTGAAGAGCGTGCGGCCATCCGGGGAGGGATAGATGCCATCCAAACTGTAATCCTGCCAGAAGCTGCCGGTGAGCGGCTTCCCACTGGAGTAGCTGGCCG
>JAKIYB010000572.1 GCA_022708765.1 Armatimonadota bacterium
CCGCGCGCAGGCGGTTGCCGGCCGCGGGCTCGAAGCGAAGCGGCGTGTTTTTCGCGATGGCCCCCGCCTTTGTCGTGACCGTGCCCGTCACGTTTACGCCAACCAACTCCTCCAGCGGCAGGTCATCTACCGGCAGGAAAAGCTGCGCCGCCTCTTCGTCAACATACGGCAGATAGGCGCCGGACAGCAGCTTCGCCCGCGCGGGGTTAAACGCAGCCGCCCACAGGTAGCTGAACGGCACGCCGGTACGGAAGGACCAGGTCTCATTCATCCCCCATCCCACGGTGCCGGGCGTCAAGCGCTCCACCCATTTGCGATACTCCGTCTTCTCCGGCGTTTGGATCACCACGCCAAAGGTCAGGTCGTGTTTGCTGCGCGCCCCCGGTTCCAGATGGAATTTTACCGCCTTCCCCGGCTCCGGGGCGGGCAGTTGCGCGGGAAACGCCGTGCCCTCCTTCGGAATGACGCCGGCAGCGATTCCCTCTCCGGAGACGATGACGCGCTGGCACGGCAGGCCTTCCCACACGACGCATCCCCGCGCGTCCGTCGCGCCGCGCCGGATGGCCACCTCCCCACCGCTCACGAAGCTGGCATACACCATGGCATTCGTCGCCGGCGTGCCGTCGGGCTGGAACACCGTCTGGGTAACCGTGCGCGGCGCGCGCAGCGTGTAAGCGCACGGCGCATACGTCCCATCTTCGTTAATCATCAGCGTGATGGCGCCGCTATCATGCTCGGCGGCCCGCAGCGAGAGGTAATAGGTGCCCGCGACCATCATCTCCAGGTCCAGCCGTCCCTGGTCGTCGGTCAGCCGTTCGCGCTTGCCCATCGCCATTCGGGATTCGCTGTAAAAGCCGTCGCGGTTCGTGTCGGGCCAGAAGTCGTAGGGGTCGCGCCACCATCGGCCAATGCGCCCATCCACGCGGGCATTGCGCAGCGGATTCCCCGCCTCATCGCGCAGCGTCAGCAGCACCTGTACCGGCGCCGGTGCCGTCACTGTTAAGCGGCGCACCGCTTCCCGTTTGGGAAACACCCAGCGGCGCAGCGCATTGCCGTGCAGAAACGTCCCCTGCAGGTTGAGGATGACGGCCATTTCAATATCGTCGGACCGCACCGTCGGGAACCAGAAGACGCCCGGCCCGACTTTACGCGGAGTGAGGGGTAGTAGTTGATCGTAGCGCCCATCATCCGTGCGCTTGCGGCTTGCGCCGGTCATGTAACCCGTAAACGGCTTGCCGTCGGGCAGCTTCGCGGTGATGACCACCCCGGACTTGGGCTTGCGCACCAGCGCCGCCTGGGTGACTTTACCCGCCGTCACCGTCACCGGCGCTTCCACGCCCTCCGCGCGGATGATGCCGGTGCCCGACGGCGCCACCCCGGCGAAGGTGCCGTCGTCACCGGTCAGGTAACTGCTGCTCTGCGTGCCGATGGTCAGGGTCACCCGCTCCTTTGCCAGCGGTCCGCCGCCGTCGAAAGTGAGTGTGCCGCGAATCAGCCCGTAGGTGCGCGGCGCCGTCTTGCCGGTGGTAAAGCGCCGTGCCGGCGACCACGCGCCTTGTTCCTCGCGGAACCGCGCGCGAATGCGCCAGTAATACGTCGTCTCCGCCTCCAGCCCGTCCACTAGCGCCTCGTTGCCGAAGGCCTGCGCGAGTTCCACCGCCGGCTTTGCGAAGTCCACCGTCGTGGCCACCTGCACGGTGTAACCGGTGACGCCGGTCAGCGGTGCCCAGCGCAGCGGCGCCGGCACGGGCACATCAGTCGCGCTGGCAGCGGGCGCAGCCATCGTCGGCGGTTCCGGCGCCCAGCGTCCCGGCGCCGCCTGCCAGTGCATGCCGGGATAGACCGCGCTGTTGAACTGGCCGGCGGCGAAGGGCAGGCTTTTCCCATCTGGCCCGATACGGCGCAAACCTTTCTCATCGCTATACTGGATGACGCTGCCGTCCGGACTGACGCACGGTGAGTGGACGCGGTCAGCGATAACCAGGCAGGTGTCGCCGCTGCCGTCGGTGTAGAGCCGCAGCAGCTTCATGCGCCCGTCAGCATACGCGGTGGTGAGGATGCTGTTGCCGTCGCGGCTGAAACAGGGCTCCTGCTGCTGAAACTTGCCGGAATTTGGCAGCGTGTTGAGCTTGGCGCCGGTAGCGGCGTTATAGAGGGTGAGGATATGGCCGGTGGTGAAGAAAAGCTTGCCATTCTCGCTGAGCGCCGGCTCATACTGCATGCCCGCCTGGATGGGTAAACGGCTAAAGCCCGTCCCGTCTACGCGAATACGGCACAGGCGCCATTGTGCCTCGCGCACCTCGCCCAGTCCGAAGTAGACCGTATCGCCGGCCGGACTGAACCACGGTCGCCAGACCCGACCGCCCTCATAGCGAAGCTTGCGCAAGCCGCTGCCGTCAGCTCGCATCAGGTACAGGCCATCCCCGCCGTACAAGCCGGTAGCGCCGGCAGCGGTAAAGGCGATCCAGCGGCCATCCGGGCTGATGGCGGGATGAGCGGCCATCGGCAGCGCCGTCAGCGGCGTAAGACCGCTGCCGTCGCCATTCATGATGGCGATCCGCCTGTCATGCACCATTGCGATGCGTCCCAGACGCGCGGCGGTCGGCATCGCTTCGTCGGTAGTGAAGGACCGCGCCGCCGACCATTCCCCTCCCGCTTCGCGCACCCGCCAGTGGTACGTCACCCCCGGTAGCAAATGCGACAGCGTGCGCGTCGTGCCGGCAGTGCTCTTCTCAACGAGCGCGGAATCCGTAAAGCCGGCGTCGCGGGCAATGTCGCACTCATAGCGGGTTGCTGCCTGCCCCTGCCAGCTTAGTGCCACCGGAATGGCGACATTCACAGCTTTATCGCCGGGCTCTATCAACTCCGGTACGGCAGCCA
>JAKIYB010000573.1 GCA_022708765.1 Armatimonadota bacterium
CCCATCCTGCTCGAGCAGATTCACTTCCCCGAGCCGGTCATTTCGGTGGCCATCGAGCCGAAGACGAAGGCGGACGAAGAGAAGCTGACCGAGGGATTGACGCGGCTGGCCGCCGAAGATCCCACGTTCCGTCGCTACACCGATCCGGAGACCGGGCAAACGATCATCTCCGGCATGGGCGAGCTGCACCTGGAGATCATCGTGGACCGTCTGAAGCGCGAATTCCGCGTGGAGGCGAACATCGGCCGCCCGCAGGTGGCGTACCGCGAAACGATTGCCGTGACGGCGAAAGCGGAGGGGCGCTACGTGCGCCAGACCGGCGGCCGCGGCAAATACGGGCACGTCTGGATCACGCTGGAGCCACTGGAGCCGGGGAGCGGATTCGTCTTCGAGGACGCGGTGGTCGGCGGCGTGGTGCCCAAGGAATATATCCCGGCGGTGGAAAGCGGCATTCGCGAGGCGATGGATACCGGCGTGCTGGGCGGCTACCCGGTCATTGACCTGAAGGCCTCGCTCTTCGACGGCTCCTATCACGATGTAGACTCCGACGAGATGTCCTTCAAATTCGCCGGTTCCATCGCGTTCAAGGAGGCGATGCGCCGGGCGAAGCCGACGCTGCTGGAGCCGATCATGAAAGTCGAGGTGATCTGCCCCGACCTGAATATCGGTGACATCATGGGCGACCTAAGCGCGCGGCGCGCGCACATTGACGGGATTGAGCCCCAACCCGGCGGCGTGCAAGCCATTCGCGCCAAGGTGCCGCTGGCGGAGTTGTTCGGTTACGCCACCGTGGTGCGCTCGCTCAGTCAGGGGCGCGCGGAGTATACCATGGAGCCGTCGCACTACCAGGAAGTACCGCGTTCCATCGCGGAAGCCGTCCTCGGGCGGCCGGCGCGATAGCGAACGCGCGGTTGCTCGGTGGTGGAATCCGCCGCTTTTTCCGGTTATTTGGCAAAATTCCGGCAAAATTCCCGGCGAAACCGGTTGACGGCGGCGCGCGAAATCACTATCATTTACGTCTGTGCGCCTAGGGAAACCCTTCCGGCGCCGGTACCGTGAAAACTTGAAGGTGGTAGAAACCACCATGGAGGCACACCGTCCATGCGTAAAGAGACTCGCAAGGTTCCGGGAGACAAGATTCGCATCCGGCTGAAGTCCTATGACCACCGAATTCTGGATGCGTCCGCGCTGAAAATCGTGGAGACGGCTCGCCGCACCGGCGCCCGCGTTGCCGGGCCGGTGCCCCTGCCCACCGAAATCAGCAAATTCTGCGTCATCCGTTCCCCGCACATTGACAAGGAGTCCATGGAACACTTTGAGATGCGGACGCACAAGCGGATGATTGACATCCTGGAGCCGAACCAGCGGACGATTGACGCGCTGATGCGCATTGATCTCCCGGGCGGCGTGCATATCGAAATTAAAATCTAGCGCAACCGCTCCGTTGCGCCTGACGACCCGACGGGTCGGCCCCATGAGTCCGCTCACGGCTCCGCTGGGGTAGGAAAGGGTGAACACACCATGGCGATGATTCGCAAGATGATTATGGGACGCAAAGTGGGCATGACACAGATCTTTTCCGAAGATGGGAAGGCGATTCCCGTCACCGTGCTGGAAGTAGGTCCCTGTTATGTCGTGCAGCGCCGCACCATGGCGCGCGATGGCTACGACGCCGTGCAGCTCGGTTACCTGCCGTACGAAGAGCGCGATCAGAAGCGCGTGCAGGAATTGCGCCGCGTGCATGAGCAGCGCCGCAAAACCGGCGAGCGCGGCGCGGTGAAAGAGACCGCCCACCGCCGCCTGACGCTGGCGGAATACGGCCACTGCGCGGCGCACAATGTGCCGCCGCTGCGCCACCTCAAAGAATTTCGCGTGGCCGCGCCGGACGACTTCCCCGCGGGGATGGAAATCCGCGCCGATATCTTCGAAGCCGGCGAGAAGGTTGACGTGTCCGGCACTTCCAAAGGCCGCGGCTTCGCCGGCGTGGTGAAGCGCTACGGCTTCCGCGGCGGGCGCGCCACCCACGGCTCCATGTTCCATCGCAAGCCGGCGTCCGCCGGCGCGACGGATGCCGCCCGCATCTTCAAAAATGCCCGCCGTCCCGGCCACATGGGCGCCGAGAAAGTCACCGTCAAAGGATTGACCGTGGTGCGCGCCGACGCCGAGAAGAATATGCTGGTGCTCAAGGGCGCCGTGCCCGGTCCGGTGGGCGGCCTGGTGGTCATCACTCTGCCCGCGAAGGCCGTCGTGGAACGCGGCAAAGGCAAGCTGGTCACCTTCACCGCTCTGGAGAACTTCACATGGTAACGATTCCGCTGTATACCCCCGCGGGCGAGACCGCGGGTACGCTCGAACTCGCCGCCGAGGTGTTCGGCGTGGAGCCGAATCCGGCCCTCGTGCATCAGGCGGTGGTGGCCACGCTGGCCAATCGCCGGCAGGGGACGCATGACACGAAGACTCGCGGCGAAGTGCATCATTCCACGCGCAAGCTGTATCGCCAGAAGGGCACCGGTCGCGCCCGCCAGGGCACCCGGACCGCCCCGCACTACGCGGGCGGCGGCGTGGTCTTCGGGCCGCATCCCCGGTCGTACGTCCAGCGGCTCCCCAAGCGGATGCGCCGCCTGGCGCTCCAGGGTATGCGCTCCGCCCCGCACTGGAAGGGCGGCGGCATTGCCTTCGGGCCGCATCCGCGCGACTACAGTCATGGGCTGCCGAAAAAAATGCGCCGCCAGGCCCTCCTTTCCGCCCTGTCGTCTCGCGTCGCTGAGGACCAGGTGGTGGTCGTCGAGTCCTTTGGACTGGCCGCGCCGAAGACGCGCGAAGCGGTGAAGCTGCTGGGCGCGCTGGGGCTGGCGGAGACC
>JAKIYB010000574.1 GCA_022708765.1 Armatimonadota bacterium
AGAGCCAGATGAAGATGACGATGGGGCAGCGGATGGGCGGCTATGGGCACGCCTGGCCGCGGAGAATTGGGATGCTCCCCTCATCGTCACCACCACCGTGCAATGCTTTGAGAGCCTCTTTGCCGCGCGCCCCGCAGCCTGTCAGAAGGTGCATCGGCTGGCGCAAAGCGTCCTCATCCTCGATGAGGTGCAGGCGTTGCCGCCAGGACTCCTGACCCCGATTATTGACGCGTTGCGCGTGCTCACAGAACGGTACGGCACCACGGTAGTGCTCTGCACCGCCACCCAGCCGGCGCTGACGGCAGACAGCGGCTTACTAAGCGGATTTGCGAACGTGCGAGAGATCGTCAGCGATCCGGCTGCGCATTTCCAGACACTCCGCCGGGTGACGTATACTCTGCCAGCCGTGCCCTGGTCGTGGGAGACCATCGCTGAAACGATGCGTGACCACCCGCAATGCCTGACCGTGCTCAACACCCGTGCCGATGCCCTGGCGCTGCTGGAGACGTTGGATGACCCCGACGCGCTGCACCTCTCTACGCTGCTCTGCCCGGCGCATCGGCGCGCGGTGCTAGAGGACATCCGCGCCCGCTTACGGGAGAACCGTCCGTGTCGGGTGGTGAGCACGCAAGTAGTGGAGGCCGGGGTGGATGTGGATTTCCCGTGCGTGCTGCGCGCTAGCGGACCGCTGGATCGGCTGGTACAAGCAGCAGGTCGCTGTAACCGAGAGGGAAGGCTTGACGCCGGCGAGGTGATTATCTTCACGCCTGAAGAGATGCGCATGCCGAAAGGCGCATATGCCACCGCCTTTGCCCATGCCCAGCAGGTGCTGCAGTGTCCGGATGTAGATCTGTATGACCCAGCGATCTTCCCGGCCTATTTCCGCGCGGTTTTTGGCGACGTGCAGACCGATGCGGCCGGGATACAAGCGCTGCGCGAGCGACTGGACTTCCCGGCGGTGGCGGCAGCGTTTCGCATGATCCCGGATGAGACCGTGCCGGTGCTGGTACCCTTTGACGAGAAGCGCGAGGATATTAAGGCGCTGGTAGGGAAGGTGCGCGGCAAGGGACACTTGAGCCGGACGGACTGGCGCGAAGCCCAGCAGTACAGTGTCGCCGTGCGACGGCGGGAGTTCCAGCAGTATCAACGTGACGGACTGGTTGACGAAATACTGCCCGACAGCGGGCTCTTCCGCTGGCTGGGTGGGTATGGCGCGCGCGGCCTGGCCGAGGTGGCCTGGGACGCGGCGGATTTGATTGTCTGAGCATTGTCGCCTGATCTATACACCGTATATATCGTATCAATACCTAGAATCAGAAGGCTCCCTTCATTGGTGAAGGGAAGGGATTGAAACTAGGTGATGATACGATACTGAAAGGAGGTGGCCCGATGGAGTATCCCCCTATCCAGGTGAAGGTCTGGGGGCCGTATGCCTGTTTCACGCGTCCCGAAATGAAGGTGGAGCGGGTGAGCTATCCGGTGATGACGCCTTCGGCGGCGCGTGGGGTGCTGGAAGCGATCTTCTGGAAGCCGGAGTTCGTCTGGCGCGTGCGCGAGATTCACGTGCTGGCACCGATCCGGCACTTCTCGCTGCTGCGCAACGAGGTGAGCGCCCGCATGTCGCCGCGCAGTCAGGGGCTCGACATCATGGATGCCCGCACCCAGCGGCATACGCTCGGACTGCAGGACCCCGCTTACCTCATCGTGGCGGACGTGGTGCTCCGGCCCGGCACCACCGCGGACGCGGCGAAGTACCGCGACCAGTTCCGGCGGCGGGTGGAACGCGGGCAGTGTTACCACCGCCCCTACCTCGGCTGCCGGGAGTTCGCCGCGAGTTTCGCCAAACCGGATGGTGGTGAACGCGCGCTGCCGCTGAATGAAGCGCTGGGGCTGATGCTGCTGGACCTTGCATACCGGAAGGATGCGCCGGCGCAGCCGCACTTCTTCCCGGCGGAACTGGTGGACGGCGTGCTGCATGTGCCGCCGTACGACTTTCATGTGGCGGGAGGTGCGGCATGATCCTACAACAACTGGTGAAGGATGCCGAGCGTATCGTACAGGAACTGCCCCCAATAATGTATGGCCCGACACCGATCAAGTGGATCATCAGCCTAGATGCTCATGGGGCATTCCTCAGTTGCATTCCGACTGTTGAAAATGAGAAGGCAAAAAAGGATAAGGGGCAGATCAGGCAAGCACCCATATTGAGCCGGAAACGCACGTCAGGGATCACCCCCCAACTCCTCGTTGATAAACCGTCGTATGTCTTCGGTATCCCTGCCGATGACAGACGTGCGCCAAAAGAGGCTATGGCTTTTCGAACACTTATACATGAGTGTTTCGAGACAACGGGAGAACCAACAGTGCAAGCAGTGGCGGCTTTCCTCGCCTGGTGGGATGCTGGGGAACCATCACTCTCACGGTTGGGATTGAGCGAGATCGGTGATAACGAGCTCATCTCATTTCGTGTAGATGGAGAACTGCCGATAGACAAACCTGGCGTGCAGCAGTTTTGGGCTGCCAAGTCATCTGCGGCTGAAAACGGCACAGGGGATGCCATGCTTTCTCAATGCCTAGTTTGTGGCAACCAAACGGTGATTCCCAAATGTCTACCTGTCCCGATCAAGGGACTTAGAGGAGGGCAGGCATCCGGAATACCATTGGTGTCCATCAATGCGGAAGCCTTCGAATCATACAATTTGCGTGATGGCACAACCTCCCGCGTCTGCGGCGATTGCGGTGAACGGTTCGGCAAGGCGCTAAACCATCTGCTGGCGGCGGATGACGGGCATTTGGCAGTAGGGCCGCTGGTCTACGTTTTCTGGACGCGGCAGGGGGGCGGC
>JAKIYB010000575.1 GCA_022708765.1 Armatimonadota bacterium
GGAAGTTCGCGTAACTGTAGAACGGCGCGCGCCAGCCCCAGAGCCACAATGGTTTCATGCTGACGGTGAAGAGCAGGATGAGCGGGAACGCAAGGCCTATGATCCACCATGTGAACTTACTGAAGCGAAGGTGGCGGGGATTCAACGAATACCAGGGAACCTCCAGCAGTGATTTCGGACTCCGGCGGCGCAGCGGGGGGCGAAGGGACGGTTCGGGATCGAGCGTCTGTTCGTCCGTCATCGGTGTGTCTCCGTCATGGCGCGCAAAGCGTCGCGCAGCGCTTCCAGGTAACCGGCGCCATACCGGGTTTCCGGCAGCAGGTAGGCGCCTTCGGTCCACTCGTTCCAGGCATAGAGGTAGATGGCGCGCGACTCGGATGGGTTGCGTTGGGCGCGGTCAATGGCCAACCGGCAGAGTTTGCCATACTTTTCAGGTGTATTGTTGACAACAATTGGCTCGTATACCAGGCTGCGAAAATCCATCGGCAGCGAAACACCACGATGCCAGCGTGGCGTCACGTCGTACCCCATGGTGACTATGGGGTGATGGGGTACACCCCATTTTTCGATCTCCCCCCAGCAATGCTGGTGCGAGGCGATGACATCGTCGTATTCGGTCAACGGCCGGTCATTCGGCAGTTCCGGATATTTCGGTGTGCGCACCACATTGTAGGCGAAGACGCTCTCGAAACCGAGCGCGCGCGCGTTGGGCACGCGGTCATACCCGCAGCAGTAGATGTTATCGTCGCAGCATCCGATATTAGCGGTGAAATACAGGCCGGATAGCCCGTTCTGCTGGGCGCGTGTCTGCATACGCTCAATGCCGCGGCGCGCGCCGTCCACGCCACCAAGCTGTGCGGTGAAGGTGGCCAGATCCCAGAGGACGAAGTTCGGATGCCCGTTAATGCGCAGGTAATTCGGTTGATTGAAATAGTGCTCCGCGCAATAGTCAATGACACGATCCAGGTCTTCCAGCCAGTGGCGGATGGGCAGCCAGACGGACTGGCCGCGATTTTCACCCACCGCGCCACCCATACCGGGCACGCCGGTCACTGCCGGCCAGGTACCCCACGTGTGGTTTGCCCACATCAGCGAAAATTTGAGGCGGGTTCGATTCGGCGCCCGCAGAAAGCCCTGTTCCAACGCTTCTTCCATCAGCTTCACGCCGGAATACCAGTACCAGTCGAAGAGGAAAGTGGTGATGCCGTGGTCGGCGGCGAGGTCAATCTCGCGCGCCGCCCACGCGGGGTCGCTTTCGTCGAAGTGTCCCCACTCCGACACCAACGGCTGGTGATGGCCGGGAAACAGCGGCTGAGTTGTCGGCAGCAGTTCCCATTCGGAGAAGCCCTTGCCGTACCACGCTTCGTAGTGCGGATTGGGATGCCAGCTTGGAAAATAGATGGCGATGACTTCCATGCGTCGTCCTTTTCAGCGCGATTAATACGGCGAGAGCTCCCAACAGGTATCCCAGAGCGCGGCGAGATTCGCCGCTGGGGCGTGCGGCGTCACCTGATCGGGTGCGGCGATCCACCCGCCGCCTGGTTTGAAGAGATCGTAAGCACGGCGTACTTCGGCGCGCACGTCGTCGGGCGTGCCGGTGAGTACGACGGCGGAATTGATGCCGCCGAGAATGGCCGTCTTCCCCAGCACGGCCTGCTTGACGAGAGCCTGGTCATTCGCAGTGGCTTGAACCGGGTTCAGTACCGCGATGCCCACCGCCGCAAGGTCCGCGGCGATCTCCTGAATGTGGCCGCAGGAGTGAAAGTCAATGATCGCATCCCGCCGCAGCGCTTCATCGAAGCAGCGTTCGTAAGCGGGCAGTAAAAATTCTCGGAAGAGGGCGGGCGACATCATCAGCGCCTGCTGCATGCCCAGGTCTTCGCTCACGTGCAGCGTGTCAATGCCCAGGTCAAGCAACCGGTGGAAGCAGACGATGTTATAATCAACGACGCGGGCGATCACTTCGCGCAGGCGGTCGGGCTCTTCGTAGAACGCGAGTAGAAAGCTATCCATGCCCATCAGGCAGCAGAGGCGCTCGCAGAGAAATTTGATATGAATGCCACCCACCAGCATCCGTTCACGGTCTATGGCGTCTAGCTGCTGCTGATCCGTAGCGTCCCAGGTGAGCTGCCACGGGTCCGGCCAGGCATACGCGTCTATCGCCGCGCGTAAGTCCGCCAGCGGATGCACGGTGTCTACCGGCACCATGCAGTCGTCCGTCATCTCCCAGGCGACGCCCCAGTGATCCGTCCAACTTTCGAATTTAAAATTCCCGCCGAGTTGCACGGCATCCCATACCGTCCCGTCGAAGACGGGAACGAATTCCGGACTGTCATAGCGGATGGCGGCAAGAGTATTACGGCGTGTGTTCACGATGGCCTGCCTTCATATTCGAGCCATCAGTATAGCACGCTGGGGGCAAAGAGAAAACCGGGGAAGCGCGCTCCCCCGGTTTTCTGGCACAGTGATTGGTTACGCCGCGTATGGCATTGAACCGCCGCCTTCGCCGCCGCGTTTTTTATGCAGCAGGCGGTGATGCATTAGTTCAGCATTCTGCACGGCCACATCACCTGCGCTCGTTTGAACTACAGTCAAAGTCGGCCCTATGAACATGACTGTGCCGTCGAGAGTGTCCGTCACGAGCCGGTCGCCTTCATGCAGCACCATCTTCAACTGGCGCCCTGCCAGCATATCCGCCGCGTATTCGCGTCCGCCCAGTCCGAAGGCCAGCGTGGCAGCCAGCACCAGGCCGCCCAGCAGAATCGCGAAGGCGGTTAGCAGGAACGGGAAGTTGAGCCCGAGCACGTTCAACGCGATGGCGAAGGTGAAAAACAGCAC
>JAKIYB010000576.1 GCA_022708765.1 Armatimonadota bacterium
CCGGAGTCGGCTCGCGAGGACGCTCGCCCGCCCATTATCTACGCAAGGTTAATGGCCGCACCCGCACCCATCATCCCCATGATGGTGGTGATGCCCATGGTCGTGGCCGCAGCCGCAGTCCTGCTGCTCGAACTGCGGGAGCATGCCTTCGTGGGCTTCAAACAGGTCGTCCACCAGGCTCCAGATTTCGTCCAGGCTCAGTTCGGCGGCGGTGTGGGGGTCGAGCATGGCGGCGTGGTAGACGTATTCCTTATTGCCGGTGAGGGCGGCGAGGACGCTCAGCTCCTGCACGTTGATATTGGTGCGGTTCATGGCGGCCAGCGTGGAGGGCAGATGGCCCACCTTCACGGGCTGGATACCGTTTCGGTCAATGAGGCAGGGCACTTCCACGCAGCAGCCATAGGGCAGGTTGTCAATGAGCTCGTGGTTGAGCACGCTGCCGTGCACCAGCGCCGGTTCGCCGGTTTCCATGGCGTGAATGATGCGCGAGCCGTATTCGCTGGTGCGCCGCAGCCCTTCAAAGCCCTTGCCGGCTTCCAGGTCGGCGCGCATCGCCTCCCAGCCTTTGATCTGCCCCACGCAGCGGCGCGGGTATTCGTCCAGCGGGATGTTGTAGCGCTCGATGAGGTCGGGGCGGTCGCGCTTGATGAACCAGGGATTGTATTCGGAGAAGTGCTCGCTGCTCTCGGTGATGTAGTAGCCGATGCGCAGCAGCATATCCAGCCGCACGCGGTCCCAATCCGGGCAGTATTCGCCGCTGGCGACCTTCTCGATGATGCGCGGGTACAGGTCTTCGCCGTTGTGTTCCAGCGAGAGATAGAAGGCCATGTGGTTGATGCCGGCACAGGTGTAATTCACCTCGTCCGGGTTCACGCCGATAGCCTCGCAGAGATGGCGGTGGCTGCCCTGCACGCTGTGGCAGAGGCCGATGGTGGCCATGTCGCTGCCGGCGAGCATCGCCCAGGTGTTCATCGCCATCGGGTTCACGTAGTTCAGCACGGTGGCCTTCGGACAGAGGTCTTCCATCATGTAGGCGTACTGCAGCATCACCGGGATGGTGCGCTGGGCACGGAAGATGCCGCCGATGCCGAGGGTGTCGGCGATGGTTTGCCGCAGGCCGTACTTCTTCGGCACCTCGAAATCAATGACGGTGCTCGGTTCGTAGCCGCCCACCTGGAACATGAAGATGACGTATTGCGCGCCATCGAAGGCTTCCTCCGGGTTCATGGTAGCGACAATGCGCGGGCTGGCGTCCCACGCCTTCGCCACGTGCTCGGCCATCTTCGCCGAGGTGCGCAGACGCGCATCGTCAATATCAAACAGCGCAATCTCGCTGCCCGCGAGTTCGGGATAGGAGAGACAATCGGAAAGGATATTCCGCGCGAAGACGGTGCTGCCCGCCCCGACGAAGGTAATTTTCGGCATGGTGTGCCCTTTCTCAGTAAAGCTGCTGCATTATATACGGGATGGGCGGGGGAAGTCCTGCATAATCTCTGACTTATCAACAGCGCTGTCGTCATGCTTCCAGACGGTGCTGTACCTATTCCAGCTCTAATCCTTCTTCACTATACCGCAGGCTTACCGCGAATCCCGGTCCTCTCGCGGTGATGGTCCGCGTATCGGCGTTCAGTTTCACGCGCCCGGTGCCGTTCGGTGTCAGCAGGGTAGCGAAGATGAGGTCGGTGTGTTTTCCCACCGTGCCCCAGCGGAGGATGGTGTCGGCGTCGCGGGTGACGGTGGTGGGCATGCCGCGGCTTTCCGTCAGGCGGCAGGGGACGTTGGCGGCGAAGGCCAGGTGCAGGGATGCGTCATTGCGGGTGAGTCGTGCGGAAGCGGTATAGAAACGCGCGGCGGCGCGGGTATGGAAGCGCACCTCGCCCAGTCCGGTATGCTTGATGCGGGCGCGGTCGAGGATGAGGAGCGCCTGGCCGGTGAGCATGAGCACGGCGCGGCCGTAGAAACGCACCGGGGTACCGACGTTGGCGGCGTCCGTCGCGTCGAGGAAGATACCGTCCCAGCCGTCGCCGTGGATTTCCGCCGCTGACACCGTTGCCGGGTGCGGCAGACCGACGCCGTTCACCAGCATGACGTTCTTCGCCCACGCGCCGATTTCGTAGAGCTCAAAGCGCCGGTTGCTGAAGGTGGTGTCAATGTAGTCGCCGGAGAGCGTCTCGATGAGCGCTTCCCTGCCGACGATGACGGTGACGGTGGTAAGATCCTGGTGGGTGTGCGGGGCGTCAGAGGTGCCGCCGCGCACGGCGCAGTAGAGCGCGGGATTCGGCCAGCGGTCGGCGAGGTAGCCCCATTCCAAACCTTTCTGCACCGAGACGCGCGGCCAGGGATACTCAACCACCTCCGGCGTGACGCCGGGATGATGCAGCAGCAGTTCGGCGGTATTCGGCCAGCCTTCCTCGCGCGCCGGGGGCAGTGCGGCCACGCGGCGATCCATCTCGGCGAGGATATCCGGCATTGCGAAGCGATCGGCGGCGGCGTAAATGAACGGCAGCGGGAAGAAGGAGTTCACGTCGCCGAAGGAGGCGGGCACGCCGTTGGGCGAGAAGAGGAAGGGGAACCGCAGGGTATTGCGGCTGCCGGGGCGCGCCAGCAGCGGATGCGGGCGACCGGTGGCGCGCTCGTGGCTGAGCAGGTACATGTAGCCGTAGCGGTGGCCGTAGCCCCAGTAGCCGATGCCCTCCGGCCACGCGCCGTCCTCTTCGAGGAACTCGAAGTAGTGGCGCACGCCTTCCTCAGCGAGTTCCACGATGCCCCCGCTCTCCGGCGCGAGCTCGCCGAGTGCCAGCGCCAGCATGCCGGCGCCGCCGTTGCAG
>JAKIYB010000577.1 GCA_022708765.1 Armatimonadota bacterium
TAGCCGGTGAATTATCTTGTAGGGAATGTCCCGCCGCGGCATTCTCTACCAGCGCACATATCATGCTGGCAAGGCGTATCGTGACGACCCACCGCGCCTCGTTACACCGCCGCCGTAAATCCCAACCGCCGCAGCGCCGCGACCTGTTCCTGGTAGTAACCGTAGGATGACGGCCCGTCGCCGGTCCAGAAGTAGGCCATCACGTCTTCCACGGCGTTGATCTGTCGGGCGTATTCGCCGCGAGTATACAGCAGAAAAGGTAGCGGCGTCGCGAAGATGTCATCTTCACGCGCTCCCCAGTCGCCGCCCGCCACGGTAAGGCGCAGCACCTCGCCGGTGAAGGCGCCCACGAGCAGCGCCAGCATCGCCGGGAAGCGTTCGGCGGTATATTCTCCCGCGCGGGTGCGTTCGGCCAGTAGCGCGTCCAGCCGCGCCAGGTGCGGCGCGGTGAGCGCGAGTTCAACCCCGAAGGCCTTGCGCGCGGTCGCGATGGCCGCATGTACCATCTCGGCGGGCGCGAGAGCGAGGATTCCGGCATCCGGTAATGGAAAGATCGGCAGCGTGGGCATGTTGCCTACAGCATACAACAAACGGGCGTCCCGGTAAACGGGACGCCCGCGCAGTGACACGTCCATGCGTGCTTTACGCCCAGTACGCCATCCCGCGGTCCTCGCTGATGAGCACGTCTTTGAGGAACGCCACCGCTTTGCGGAAGCCTTCGTTGCTGCTCATCAGGCTGTCTTCATGCTCGATGGAGAGCGCGCCGTCGTAGCCGATGAGGCGCAGGGTGCTGATCATATCCTTCCACACGGCGGCGTCATGGCCGTAGCCGATGGTGCGGAAGACCCACGAGCGGTTGATCTCGTCGGTGTAGCTCTTCGTGTCGAGCACGCCGCTGGTCTTCGTGTTGATCTCGTCAATCTTGCAGTCTTTGGCGTGGAAGTGGAAGATCGCGCCGGCGGCGCCGAGCTTGCGCAGCGCGTAGACGGGGTCCATCCCCTGCCAGAAGAGGTGGCTGGGGTCAAAGTTCGCGCCGATCTGCTCGCCGCAAGTTTCCCGCAGGCGCAGCATCGTGTCGGTGCTGTAGACGAGGAAGCCGGGGTGCATCTCCAGCGCCGCGCGCACGCCTTTCGACTTCAGGTAGCCGTTCATCTCTTTCCAATATGGGATGGCGACTGTGTTCCACTGGTAGTCGAGAATTTCGCCGAAATCCGGCGGCCACGGGCAGGTGACCCAGTTGGGATACTTCGCGCCGGGCTGGTCGCCGGGGCAGCCGGAGAAGTTGATGACGGTCTCGATGCCCAGCATGGACGCGAGGTCAATGGTCTTCCGGAAGATGTCGGCGTGCTCCTTCGCGAACGCCGCGTCTGGATGGATGGGGTTGCCGTGGCAGGACAGCGCGGAGATTTCCAGGCCGCGGTCGGTGATCTTCTTCATCCACGCTTTCGCTTTGGCCGCGTCGGCGACCAGCTCGTCCAGCGGGCAATGCGCCCCGCCGGGATAGCAGCCGGTGCCGATTTCCACGGCATCGCAGCCGGCGGCCTTGATGTAATCCATCGCCTCTTCAAGCGGCATCGAACTGAACAATACGGCAAACACGCCAACTTTCATGGTGCAACCTCCCCTGGAATGCAGAATGTCGCCGCCCCGGACGCAAGCGCTCGCTCCGCCGGGCAAGACGGCTGTCTGCTCAGTAGATACGCGGTCGCGGGAGGGATTCCTGCCAGTTATCCGGCTTTTTCGCCGTTCTTCTGGTGAGAAGCCGGCAACACCTCGGTATCGCGGGGGATAACTTTAATGACGATTTCATCCTGGTGCGTGCTGGCGGGATATGGCGGGTTGTATTCGCCCCGCAGCGCGCGCACCCGGTCCAGATCGCCAACCTGATGGCTGCAGCGCAGCACGCCCTGTACCTGCGCCAGGTCGTATCCTTCGTTGAAGAACAACACATCCACGTGCTGGCCGTCGCAATTGTCCAGATTGGCGTGGCTTGCCGCCCAGAGCTCGCCGTCTACTGAGACGAATTCCAGAGGCCGAAAGCGCGGTTCCCCGTTTTCAATGATCGCGAGCATGCCGATGCCGGATAATGGTGCCATGATGACCGCCGTGATTGCTGCGAATGTAATTGTATCCTATGTTTCCATATTCACGTCGATGAAGTCATAGGGCATGGCAGGATTCGCGCACAACCGTCGCTCCGGAAAACAGCGCCCGCCCAGATAAACAGTACTCCCCTCTCCCAGGATTGGGAGAGGGGATAGGGGTGAGGACGCGCGGGAGCGCGCAACGTTGACGCATTCTGGCACGGACATATTGTAGGAATGTCACACGCGTGCCATCGGCGTGATGACGATCCCCGGTACCGCCACCCACTTGCGCGTTTCCGACGATTTGCTCATGGCATCGAGCACTGCGTTCACCTTCGCGCCTTCCACGAAGTCCGGGCTGGCCGGGGTATCGCGCATGATGGCGTTCACGAAGTTGTAAATACTGTGCGTGAATCCGTGCTCGTAGCCGATGATATGTCCCGGCGGCCACCACGCCTGCATGTAGGGGTGGATGGACTCGGTGGCGAGGATGGAGCGGAAGCCCTGCGCGTGCGCGGGATCGGTGCGGTCGAAGAAGTATAGCTCGTTCATGCGCTCGAACTCGAAGCGCACGCTCCCCTTGTCGCCGTTGATTTCGAAGAACCAGCCGTTCTTGCGGCCGGCGGCGAAGCGCGTCGCCTCAAAGGTGCCCAGCGCGCCGTTGCTGAAACGCGCCAGCGAGATGACGGCGTCGTCCACCGTCACCGGGCCGCGGCCTTCGCCGGCGGCGGCGCCCAG
>JAKIYB010000578.1 GCA_022708765.1 Armatimonadota bacterium
TGTCCTGGGCAAGCACGTTTCCGTAATCACCTACCCGGACCGCACCATCCTCACCGGGGACGGCACCGCGTCGGACTTCCTGCTGCGCGGCACGGCTGACCTGGACCTTGCCCGGCATAAGAGCGTAGGTGTTGTCGGCTATGTGGACGGGCATGTTGAGACGCTCTCAACGCTGCCGGCGGCGTTAGGGCCGTAGGCATCGTAAGTGGGGACTGCAACTAATTTCCTCAGCCAGCACCGGTTGTGGAACTGATACACACATAAGGGCCTGGCCGGACTGAATGAATTTCTTCACTGCGGGAAATTCGTTGCTGTCTCCATTTTGGCACGAGCCGACACCGGGTGGCGGTGATGGGTTGTCGTGTGCGATAGAATGACTATCTCGTGAGCACGACGGATTTGACTTCCACCCGGAGTCGGCTCGACAGAGTCTCGCCCTCCAGTGAACGTTCGTGAACTCGCCCGGCTTACATCTTCAGCGCTTCCTCACGCTTCACCGCCAGGTAATGGAGGACGGCGTCGCGTTTGGTCTCGTTGAGGAGGAGGATCATCTGGCGTTCGTCGCGCCAGACGGCAGCGGTGGCGGCGCCGGCGGCGACGGCGGTGACATCCACAAACTGTGGATTGCGGATGATGCCGGTATATTCATAGCCGGCGCGCAGGTAAGTCTGCCAGCCAGGCTCGTTGTCCAGCGCGGTGGTGAGTTCCACGGCGTCGGCGCCCAGGCTGCGGGCGACGGCGGTGAGAATGCGCACCATCAGCCCGCCGAAACCGCGCCCCTGCCAGGCATCGGCGACGGCCACGCCCAGCTCGGGCACCTCCACCCCGTGCGCCCGCGCGTGGGGGTTGCCGCCGGCCTTCCAGAGGAAGAAATGGCCGACGGGTTCGCCCTCCATTTCCAGGAAGTAGGCGGCATCCACCCGGTTCACGGACGCGTCTATCGCCGCCTGGAAGGCGCCCTTCAGCTTCTCCGGTTCGTTCCAGGGATAGGGGGAGAACAGGTCTTTCGAGCGCTCGCTCAATCCCGCGCCGAAAGCGTGAAACGCCGGCACGTCACCCTTTCGCACATTACGCGCGCGACAGCGCCCGATGCCAGGCAGCGTGAAGGCGGCATCCAGCCGCCAGGCATCCGCGGTATCCACGGTAATCGCGGCGACGCCGTGACGACGCAGATACGTTTTCAGCAGATCGTGCAGCTCAAGGGCGAGTGACATGGCGGTGTCCTTCCACTCACGCAAAACCCCTCTCCCGAACATGGCGACGGGAGAGGGGGAAAATGAAATACTGTACAATTACAGGTTATCCGGTAAAACGCCGTATATCTGCACGTTCTTGATTTCGGCGCCGACCTGGAAGCAGGTATCCACCATCAGCGGGCTGTAATTGGGCGCCAGCCTGGAGGTGAGTTTCAGCGCGTCGTTGCAGTACCAGCTCACCACGCCAGCCTTGCGTTCGATGCGGAAGACCACCGACTGATACGACGCGGCCTGGATGTTCTGATACACCGGACTGTAGCCGGTGCCGGTATACGCCTGGGCATTGCCGCCTTCCGAGTAGACCGAGAAGGTAAGGTTGCCATAACTGCGGTCGCTGTTACTGGTGCTGAGCGCGCAGAAGCAGCGCTTCTGATCGCCATAGGTGAAGGTCCACTGCACCCAGCCGTTGCCGGGGATGGTTTTCGTGCTCACCGCATCCGCGTCCCAACTGGCGGCGCCGGTGGGCTTGCCCAGCGTGCTGCCGCTGCCGGGGGTGGGATAACTGGCGACGGTGCCGACCAGGTCTTTCCAGATCACGTCTTCCACCTCATACGGAATGAAGTAGAAGCCCTTATTCTCCAGCGTCGCGATTTTGGTGCCGGTGATCTTATCAAAGGTGGGGCTTTCCACATGGCCGTCCACGCAGGACAGCACCAGCCCGTTATTATGCCGGGCATCACAGTTGATGTCGCCGCTGGCCGCGTTGAGCGCGTAGTTGGGCGCGGTGCTTGTCATATTCAGGTCGGCGGTGAGAATGGTGCCGGAGGGATCTTTGATATCGCCCAGCGCCTTGCCAAACAGGTACTTGGTGAAACCGTATTCGGGCGCGGTGTTGGAACCTTTGCCGGTCTTCGTCGGGCAGTCGTAAATCGTCGGCTCGTTGTACGCCTGCAGATACGACGACCAGGCGGTGCCGCTGGGCGGCGCGGGCATGAGCGCTTCGTCATGATCCTGCACATACATGCTGATGGCGATAGCGATCTGCCGTTGGTTGTTAATACAGGAATTCTGTCGGGCTTTTTCACGGGCTTTGGCGAACACCGGGAAGAGAATGGCGGCCAGGATGGCGATAATCGCGATCACCACCAGCAGCTCGATGAGGGTGAACCCTCGCAAACGGAACGCGGGAACCATGAGTTGCTCCTTGTCAGTTGAAAGTAAACGGAGACAGGACTTCCTGTCTCCGCGATACGTGCTGTCAAATATATCGGGAGTTTACCCAACCGTCAACGCATAATACGCTCGCTCCGGTCTTCGAGTTGCAGGTAATCTCCCGTCAACAGCGCCCACTTCGCGTCCATGTAGTAGCGGAAATTGTCCCAGGAGACGTCGGGCGGCACGGTGTGGTCCACGGTGGGGATGAAGCCGCCGTCCTCGACGAGGGGGATCATCTCCCGCAGGTGGGCGTTGATGGCCGCCGGACCGAGAGGGAGGACGCGCTTATCCACCCCACCCCACATGCGCAGCGACTTGCCGAACTGCTTGCGATAGTCCATCGGGCTGACGTCGGAGGCGCGCTCCAGCGGCCAGAGGACATCCACGCCGGCGTCGAGGAAGAGGGGGATG
>JAKIYB010000579.1 GCA_022708765.1 Armatimonadota bacterium
ACCGGCGGCCAGTGGGTGGCCCATCCCGGCGGCGTGATCGACTACATGGTCGACGACCTCGACCGTGCCGACCCGATCACCGCCGACCTGGCGCCGTTCTGGATGCATTCGGAGCAGTACTACATGCACACCGATCCGGGCAACGAGGTGCTGGCCACCACCACCTTCAGCAGCGAGCACTGCCCGTGGATCGAGGGTACCGTCATGCCGGTGGTCTGGAAGCGCATGTGGGGCGCCGGCCGCGTCTTCTACACTTCCCTCGGCCATGTGGCGAAGGATTTCCAGGTTCCCGAAGCCCGCATGATTGTCGAGCGGGGGATGCTGTGGGCGAGTAAGTAGACGGTAACAGTTATACTCCCGGCGTTCACCTCTCCCCAACCCCCTCCCCTACATGGGGGGGAGTGAGTAGAGATGCGAAGACGTATAGTCTATTCTCTCCGTGTCCCCCCTCCCCGCTTAAGGGAGAGGCGGGGGGAGAGATGAACGCCGGGGGCGGACGACACCACCTTTGAGGCAACAACCATGTCATTGAAACCTGTCAATGTTGGCATTATCGGCTGCGGCTCTATCAGCGGCGCATATTTTTCCATGTGCCCGGAGTTTGAGTTGCTGCGCGTGGTCGCCTGCGCCGATATGCTGCCCGAGCGGGCGGCGGCGAAGGCGGAAGAGTATACCATTCCGAAATCCGGCACGGTAGACGAACTGCTGGCTGATCCCGATATCGAGATCGTCGTCAACCTGACTATCCCGAAGGCGCACTTCGACGTCGCCATGCGCGCCGTGCAGGCGGGCAAGAGTGTGTGGAACGAAAAACCACTGACCATTACCCGTGAAGAGGGGCGCGCGTTGCTCGACGCCGCGCAGGCGAAGGGCGTCATCGTCGGCTGCGCGCCGGACACCTTCATGGGCGCCGGCAACCAGACCTGCCGCAAAGTCATTGACGACGGGCTCATCGGCACGCCCATCGCCGGGGCCGCGTTCATGCTCTGCCACGGCCATGAGAGCTGGCACCCGGACCCGGAGTTCTACTACAAGGCTGGCGGCGGGCCGATGTTCGACATGGGGCCGTACTACCTGACCGCGCTGGTGAATCTGCTGGGCCCGGTCAATCGCGTTTGCGGCTCCACCCGCGTCACCTTCCCCACCCGCACCATCACCAGCCAGCCGAAAGCCGGCACGGTGGTGACGGTAGATGTGCCCACGCACGTGGCCGGCACGCTGGATTTCGCGAACGGCGCCATCGTCACCCTCACCACCTCCTTCGACGTGTGGGCGGCGAATCACCCGCCGATTGAAATTTACGGTACCGAGGGCAGCCTGCGCGTGCCGGACCCGAACGGCTCCGGCGGCGAGGTGCAGGTGTGGCGCACGGAAACCCGCGAGTGGCAGACCGTGGAGCACACCCATGGCTACGCTGACCGCAGCCGCAGCCTGGGCGTCGCCGACATGGTCTACGCCATCCGCACCGGTCGCCCGCACCGCGCCAGCGGCGCCCTCGCCTTCCACGTGCTCGACATCATGCACGCCATCCATGACGCCTCCGATGCCGGCCAGTACCAGACCCTTACCAGTCAGGTGGACCGCCCGGCGCCGATGCCGATGGATTTGCCGCGCGGAGTGCTGGACGAGTAAAAACTATGGGGAGCCACCTCCGTGGCATCCCCTAGCATCGGTATTCGTGACAGTAAAGGGAGCATACCATGGCATATCGAGCCGTCGTCGTCGGTGCCGGGGGGATTTCCGGCGCATGGTTTCCGCCATTGAATGCGGAGGGAGTGGATGTCGTTGGCGTGGTGGACCTGCGGCTGGAAGCGGCACAGGAACGGATCGCCAAACACGAGTTGCCGCACGCGGAAGCATCCACCGATCTGGAAGGGACGCTGAAGCGGCTGCAGCCGGACTTCGTGGTGGACCTGACGGTGCCCGACGCTCACTGCAAGGTGACTACGACCGCGCTGAAGGCGGGCTGCCACGTGATCGGCGAGAAGCCGATGGCGAACAGCATGGAAGAGGCGCGGCTGATGGTGCGCACGTCCGAGGAGACGGGCAAGCTCTATATGGTGAGCCAGTCCCGCCGCTGGAACGGCACGCACGCCACCGTGCAGCAAGCACTGTGCGGTGGAGTCATCGGCGATCTCACCACCGCGAACTGCGCCTTCTACCTCGGCGCGCATTTTGGCGGCTTCCGCGACGAGATGCCCAGCCCGCTCATCCTCGACATGTCCATTCATCACTTCGACCTGGTGCGCTTCTTCACGGATAAAGACCCGGTAGCCGTCTACGCGAAAGAGTTCAACCCGAAGGGCTCCTGGTACAGGGGCGACGTGGCAGCAAGCTGCATCTTCGAGATGAGCGACGGCATGATCTTCACCTACATGGGAAGCTGGTGCGCGGAAGGCTGCCACACCAGTTGGAACGGCGACTGGCGCTTCATCGGGCAGTGGGGTACGCTCCTCTATGAGAAAGATCAGCAGCCCGTCGGTCAGGTGGTGGCGGGAAAAACGATGCACGAAGGCTTCCACCAGCCGCTGGAAGACATCCAGCCGGAACCGGTGGAGGTGCCCCACGGTGGGCAGCACGGCGCCATCCGGGAGTTGCTAGCCTACCTGAACGACGGCACCATGCCGCAGGGCGAGTGCCACGACAACATCAAGTCGCTGGCAATGGTCTTTGCCGCCATCGAGAGTTCGGCGGCGGGCCAGCGGGTTGAGGTGAAAGTGCTCTAATGCCGGAGCGGATGCCGGGCCTTTTTGCCTGGTTCGGGTACCGAATGCCGCTGCCGGAGCTCTTCCGGCAGGTGCGCGCGGCGGG
>JAKIYB010000057.1:0-353 GCA_022708765.1 Armatimonadota bacterium
GTTATACGCATTAGACAGTGGTTTTCGCGAACGAGATGGGCGATTGTTGTGGCAATGGGGCGGAGAGTGACGCGTGCCACACCGTTGTGCCACACACCACGCCGTGAGTCCGGTATGCTGAGTGTCGGGCGGGGAGGAAGAGGCATGCAGCATACGCGAGTATTTACGCGTCATGGCGATCGGCCGCTGCTGACGCCGGCGCACGTGCCGGTGCAGTGTAATGGTGTGTTGAATCCCGGCGTGGCGGAGATGGATGGCGAGGTGGTGCTGTTGCTGCGGGTGGAAGACCCGAACGGCCTATCGCACATTCGCGTTGCGCGCAGTCGAAATGGGGTGGATGGCTGGCAGGTGGC
>JAKIYB010000057.1:368-3510 GCA_022708765.1 Armatimonadota bacterium
ATGGGGATGCGAAGACGCGCGGGTGACGCAAACCGGCCCGCGGGAGTGGATCATCGCCTATACGGCGTATTCGCGTTATGGTCCGGCGGTGGCGCTGGCGATGACCAGTGACTTCGAGACGGCACAGCGGTTGGGAGTAGTGCTGTCTCCGACAAACAAGGACGCTACCATCTTTCCGGAACGTGTGGAGGGGTGCTGGACGCTCCTGCATCGGCCCGTGACGGGAGCCCAGGAACATATCTGGTTCGCCTGCTCGTATCACGACCTCTATCACTGGGGCAGCCATGGCGTGTTGCTGCCGGAGCGCGCGGGGCCATGGTGGGATGGGCTGCGCGTGGGAGTGGGCGCGCCGCCGTTGCTCACCGACGAGGGGTGGCTGCTGATCTATCACGGTGCGAAAGAGATGGGCAATCGTCCGGTGTATCGGCTGGGACTGGCGCTGCTGGGTCTTTGCCCCGGAGGTGGATTACGAGCAGCGCGGGCTGGTGCCGAACGTCGTTTATACCTGCGGCGCGCTCATTCGCGGCGATGAGGTGTGGATGTATTACGGCGGTGCCGATACCGTCATCGCCCTCGCAATTGCGAAGGTGCACGACCTGCTGGATTTTACGCGCGAACATGACTTCCTCCATGCCGTTGGGCGGTCAAAGGGAATGATGAAGTGAAGTTGCGCGCGGGGGAGCCAGTGGCGTTCAGTCACATACCCCTGACCGGGTACCGATGTCCGCCAGGAGACTTGAACAGTCAAGCTTGAATATAACAAATCTACTTCGCCAACCATGCGTCGAGTGTCAGTTCGGCGTCGGGGGGGCGAAAGCCGGGGCGAGAGGGATCGGCGGTTTTCGCACAGGTGACCTCAAGGGTAAGCGGACCGGGCAGGGTGATGCCGGCGAGGGGGATCGTCCACTCTACAACCTCCTGTGCATCTTTGCCGGGACGCAGCGCCACCGGTTCACCACCATTCACGCGGGCGTACCATGCGCCCATTTTCGGATCGAGGCAGCCTTTCAAGGATAGTGCGGTGGGCTTTGCCGGGGTGAACGCCAGCATTGTGACCGTCATCACGCCACCCTCGCGACCCGCGAGCGCGAGCGCGCCCCAACCCGACCAGGTGAAGCGCCCGTATTTCGGCAGTTGTGCCGTCAAGTCCCCCGTGGTTCGCGGCGTCCAGTCCTCGCATTCCCACCATGCCGTTACCGGCGGCGTCTGCACCTGCACGCGGTCGAGCAGCAGTTGATAGCTCTCGCTGCTGAGCGGTTTTGTCTGGCAGATGACGCGCAACACCGCGTTGCCGTCGGGGGCGGGGTTCAGCATGGGGGTGGTCGCTTCAATGACCGGGTCACGGCGATGGCCCATTGAGGTGCCGGCGGAGAGGGGCGCCTTCATCGGTACGCTGCCCAGCATACGCCCGCTGTAGTACTCGCCGCTCTGCGGGAAGGCGGGCGGGTAGGCGCTTTCCGCCTTCGACAGCAGGTCTATCTCGTGCACGCCGCGGTTCGGTCCCCAGAGGCGGGCGGGGGCAAAGAGCAGATACTTGCCTTTGCTGGGGTGGAAATCGTGCGCGATGTCTTCTACCGCGCGCACTTCGCCGTCGCGGACGGTGGCCATCAGCGCCAGGTCTTCCGCTTCCCACAGCCAGGCATCGGTGCCGTAGTCGGTATAGGGCAGCGTCTCCGCGCGGGCGGGGAGGGCTGGCGCGGCGTATGGAGCGAAGGCGTACCAGAAGGCAAGCGTCGTCGCCGCCGTCGGCATGCCGGCGCGGTTCTCGCCGGGGGTGAAGCGCAGTTGCACGCCGCGCTCCAGCGGAATGGGATCGGTGAGGAAGTGCCGCATGAGGCCGGAATAATTCTGCTCGTAGCGCGGGTAGTTGATGACGGCGGTCCCGCCCTGCGCGCCGCCGTAAACGCCGCGGAACCAGAGCGGCAGCACGCCCAGCCAGGCGGGCTGCGGGTCGCGGGTGTCCACCATCATGTCGAGGCTGTAGTTGCGCGCCATCGGCGGGTAGCTCTCGCTGCCGGTGGTGAAGAGTCCGAGGCCGACAAGGTGGCCGACGCAGGCGGCGTTGAGAAGCTGCGTATCGCCCTCCGCCGCGATGGGGGTGACGGCGCGCTGGGCGCTCAGGCGGCCGGCGGCGCGCGCTTCCTTCTCGCTCAACGGCAGCACCACCGCGCGCGTCATTCCGGTGAATTGCATGCGGTCGGAGCGGTTCACCAGCGTGATGGTCATGCCATTTGCATAGGGTATCGGTAAGTTTAAATGGAAGGTTGCCTGCGGGTAGTAGGTGCGCGGGGTATGCAAATACCAGGGGTAGCGCAGTCCGCCGGCCAGCGTGCCGTTATACCCGTCCCAACGACCTGTTGGCCAGGGATGGGGCAGACCAACAAGGTCGGGCAGGGGCAGGCGTATTGAAGGTTCAGCCATGCCGTCGTATCGGATTTCCGCGACCACCTCGCGCAGCGACCCGGTGAGCGCCGGGTGGCAGTGAAATTCGAGGCGAACGACTTCCCCACTACCTTCCAGCGCCAGCGCGGTGTCAGCCTGGCCGGGACGCAGCAGGAAGTCGCGCGTCACTTCGCGCGCTGGCGGGGCAGCGTCAGCGGCGAGTGCGGGCGCGCCCGCCTTCCAGGCAGCCGCTGCCGCGGTCAACGTCCGGCGATACGCGCTTTGCGGATCATCCGTGGCGGGTTCGACCACCGTGCCTTTGGGCAGCGCGCGGTAGCTGAGGTAGCGGGGCAGCGTTTCCCGATTTGTGACGATGCGCAACGACTGGCGGAAGCCCACCGGGGCGAAGAACATGCCGGCGTTACCGTACCAGTAGACGAGTGGCGGAGCAAAGAGGTCGTCCTTCGCGTCTTTCGCCTTGCGCAGCGTCCCACTCCAGATCCAGCGGCCGTCCGCTTCGATGCCGATCTCCGCATCGAGATTGCCGGTGACGAAGGCGTCGAGCACGCCGGGGCCATCCACCTTCAGGACCAGGTAACCGCCGTCAACGCGTTCCAGCTTAGTCCGGCCCTCGGCATCAATATCAAGCTGACGCGTGCCCTCAAGCGGCCGTGCCAGCCAGCGCAGGTCGGTGAGGCGTTTCGGGGAGCCAGCCGGTGGGATGGGCGGGGCAGCCAGCGCGGGAAGGAGGCAAAGGGAC
>JAKIYB010000057.1:3549-9405 GCA_022708765.1 Armatimonadota bacterium
GCGGCTTCAGTTCGTATTTACGGGCGGTCGCGGAGGCATCGGTAGCGTTGTAGTGCAGCATGGCGCCGCCGGCAACGGCGCGGTGTCGTACCGTGCCGTCCGGCAACAGGCCGATGACCGCTACCATGCCGTCGCTTTCCAGCGGACCGGCTTTCGCTGCTCTGCCGCTGGTATTCAGCATCACGACCGCTTCGTGCGGCGTGTTATTGTAGGAGTCGGTGACGCTGATGACTTTAACCACCGTCACGTCGTCGGTATCCTGCAACACCTCGATGCGCGGACGATCCTTCGAATCGGCGGGCGGGTACAGCAGGTTCTTCGGCGTCAGGGTGGGGGGATGCGGCAGCAGGATGGTGGTGAAAGTGACTTCCTGCTCGTCGCGAGTCAGGCCCGCCCAGACCTGGCGAAGCTGCACCGGCGACACGCGGTACGGGTTCTCCTGGTAGCGGTCCATCACCGTCTGCTTGTAGCCTTCGCGCGGAGTGAAGTATACCATCAGGTCCCAGTTCGGGTTATCAATAGCCTGCACGCCGCGGCCCAGGCCCAGGCCGGTGTAATATAACTGGTCGTAATAGGTGTTGAACCAGTTCTCGCCGCATTGCGGACCGAGATCGCGCGTCTGGAAGCACGGGCCCAGGCGCACCTTCATGGCGCTGTGGAAGCGCGCGCGGTCCTTCACCAGCACGAAGCCGTTCTTGTAGAAGAACAGGTCGCGGGTGTAGGTGATGGGCAGGTGCTGATACGGCTCGGTAACGATACGCACGAAGGTGAATGCGGGATCCTCAACAAAGATGGGGATCGAAGTGGTCATCGCCCCCGGCACCGCGGCCAAGCCGTCCAGGTCTTCCACCCAGAGCAGGTTGTTGAAGTCGGGTGTCAGCTCATAATACCCCTGCCCGGCGAGCAGCGCGGCGTCGTGCTGCATGAGGGTGATGATGTTACCGGGGATTTCGCCGGTGTGCCCGCCCTCCGGCAGCAACTCCACCATGCCCCACAGCCCCTGCGGGTCGTTGCCGCTGCTGAGGATGAGCTTGTCGGGAATCCAGTGGTCGGCATCCATGCGGCGGTGCCATTGCGGATGCTTCTCGCGCTCTTCCACCGTCACGCCGGTCAACGGGTGGCGCCAGGTGAAGCGGCTGGCGGCTGACGGCGGGGTGGGCTTGATATTATCGTCCGCCAGCAGGTAGGCAAGGGTGAAGTTGTTGCGCGCCTCGTCATACGGCAGGTGGTACTGGTTGGCACGGGCATCCAGGTGGTTGTAATAGTATTCCGCGATGCGGTGACTTGTCCAGCGGAAGCGGCCATCCGTCGAGAGGGCGGACATTAACTCGTAAACCCACATGGACATGCCCACCATCTGCCAGCCGTTGCAGGAGCCGAACTGCGGAGCGGCGCCGCTGGGACTGATCATCTCCACATAGCGCGCGAGGGTTTTCCGGTAGCCAGGATGCTTGAGGAAGCCTTCCCAGTCGCCGGTAAAGTAGTAGATGCCGAGAGCGGCGTCAAAGAAGACCCAGTGATACCCGGCGGAGGCATCGTCGGAATCGCCGACTTCCCCGATGAGCTTGTCGTGGAAATCGGTGTATTCGATCACCCGCTTATCAATGGGCTGCTTGTCCTGCTCCGCGATCATACGGGCGATTTTCAGCTTCTCGTAGCGGTGCCACACGCGGTTGTGCGTGCCCCACTCGGCAAACAGCTCTTTCTCCGGATTCGCGGCGACCTTGCACATGGTGGCGCGGAAACGCTTCTCGGCGTCTTTCGGCGCGAAGGGGCTGTTCGGATCGCGCAGCCAGGTCAGGTAGCGGTATTGCAGCACAGCGGTGAGTTTGAACCAGCCATAATCCTGATCCAGCGTATAGTCCATGATGTCGCGCGCCAGCCGGGCGTATGCGTCGTCTTTGGTAATCCGGTACATCGCCATGCAATGGAAGGCGTAACCGTATCCCCAGATATTCTTGGCGGCGACGTGGCCCTGGGCGGTGCCTTTCAGGTTCGGCTCGACGTGCCGGCGGATGAAGGGGACGTAGTCCTCTTTTGACGAGACGAAGTTGTGTTTGTACAGGCCGACGCGGTGTTCGCCGTAGGCGGCGTGCGCCACGCGGTCCGGCGCGTAGCGGCGCAGCTCGCCTTCGGCGTTCTTAATAATCGGCGGCGCGGGGGCGGGCTCGGTTATCTGCACGGGGAAGCTGGCCACCACGCGCGGGGCTTTATCCGCGGCGGCGAGGAGTTCCACCATGTAAGCCCCCGGCTTCTTCACCGCGCCTGCTTTGATGTCCTGTACCAGCGTGCCGGTCATGCCGGCGGGGACGTCCTGCGCCACCTTCTGCTCAAAAACGCTCTTGCCGGAGCTGTCTACCACGCGTACCGAGGTGAGGCGCGCCGCCTTGCCGATAGCATCGAGTTCCATGCGCACCGCCCAGGGGCTGTTGTTCGCCACCGCGTCGGCGGAGACGGTGAGTAGGCCGACCATGTCATCGTCCTTCACCAGTCGGAAGACCGGATGCTGCTTCGGGTCGCCCTTGAAGCCCCAGCCCACCTGGATGAGATGTTCGCCCGGATCCGTGTCGGCGGCAAGAAAAGCGATGAAGAGCTTTTCGCCGGGGCGGGCGGTGAAGTTCAGGTCTGCCCACGGGATCGCCGCTTCCACGTTATAGCCCTTCTCGGTGTCGGATACCGTCCACTTGCTGCCCTGGGTGAGGATCCAGTATAAATCGCGCTTGTCTAGCAGGTTCTTGTTCGGATCGGGCAGCAGGCTGCCGCGGGAGTTCGGGCCGGTGGGGGCGTAACGCAGGCCGAGGAACGGCGTGGGTTGGAAGGGGGAGTTCGTCTTCATCGGCTGGCGGAATGAGGCGAGGGAGACCATCAGGCTGTCACAGAACCAGCCTGCCGGACCCTGGTTACCGAAACTGTCCGGTTTCACGCCCACCAGCTTGTCGTCGGTCATCTGGCCGGCGATATACAGGCATGTTTCGTCCCAGGCCAGTGCCGCGCGGCCGCTGAAGTCGGCGTCACCGTTAAGCCGGTTCGTCGGATCATTGCTTGATACGAAGTTCAGTGGATTCTTGCTATCCGCCTTGATGACATACGGCGATTTCGCCATCTCCCAGTCGTCCAGCTTGCCGTCAATCACCGGCGCGGTCTTCGTGTAGGGAAGGAGGTACTGCGTCGGCGTTTTCAGCACGTCGGCCAACGCGCCGCTTACCAGCAGCGTGAGCAGCGATGCGAACACAAGGATACGAGGCATGGGATTGTCTCCTGTTCTGCGGTTTTTCACCCGGGAATGGACAGGCGGCATCAGGTGTTAACACTTACATTCGCAACCGGGAAGACTTTCCCTTCCTTTTTACGGAAGGAGATTTGCGCAACGCGTTGCATAAGTACCAAGGAAGTATGGGAAAGGGGAGACGATGGGCAACATCATTGATTGCCACGGGCATGTGAAATGGTACGGATATACGCCGGCGAAGCTGGTGGAGAATATGGACGCGCACGGCATCGCGCGCATGTGGCTACTCTCCTGGGAGTGCGCGCCGGAGGAAATGGACCTGAACCTGTACGGCAATATCTTCTGGCCGGGGCATCTGCAGTTGCCGTTTGAACACGTGATGGAAGCCGTGGAACAGTATCCGGACCGCTTCATTCCCGGCTACGCGCCCGACCCGCGCCAGCCGGGGGCGTTGAAGCGGCTGCAGGGGGCCGTGCAGTATCTGGGCGCGCGCGTGTGCGGCGAGTTGAAGTGCCGGGTGATGATGGATGACCCGCACGCGCTGGAGATGTTCTACTATTGCGGTGAGGCAGGCTTGCCGGTGGTTTTTCACATGGACGTGCCGTTACCGCGGCACGAGGCGGGGAAGGATCCTGGTAATTGGTATTGCTGCGATTGGGAGAACCTGGCGCGGGCGCTGGAATGCTGCCCGAAGACGATCTTCATCGGTCACGCGCCGGGATTCTGGCGCGAGATCAGCGGAAACGCGGATGATGACGCCGGCTACTACCCGAAAGGGGCAATCACGGCTGGCGGACGGTTGCAGGACTATCTGGACCGCTACCCCAATCTCTATTGCGACCTGTCGGCGGGTAGCGGGCTGGGCGCGGTCTCGCGCGATCCGGAAGCCGGAAAGGCCTTTCTGGTGAAATATCAGGATCGCTGCCTCTTCGGTCGCGATTACTTCGACGACGCGCTGTATCGCTTCCTGATCGGTTGCGATCTTCCGGAAGTGGCGCTGGCGAAAATACTGCGAGAGAATGCCTTGCGGCTGGTGCCGGTTACCTCGGGAGCGTCGGAGTAGACGACACCCAACGGAATTACTCAAAGAAAGCACTTGCCGGGTATTCATGCGCATGATATAGTGTGCGTGAATACCGCACATCCCCTATACGAGGAGAGAGAGTCATGCTCACAGCCACCGTATCCATCACCCGTGAAGCGGGCGCGTTGCGCCTTAGCTGGCCCAACAGTGCCGAGGTAACCTTCGCCCTTGATGGCGACAACGTATTGGGTATTCGTGACGTCACCGTACATGGCGTCCCGCTGCGCAGTTCAGTGAAACTGTGGCGCCCGGTCATCATCACCCCGGAGGGAGTACAATATATAACTTTCCGACTGCTCGAGACGATTGAAGCGGATGACGGCGCCGTGCGCGTGGTTACCGAGGCGGTGGGAGTCCAGGGTTACGTGCAGGAGGAGCAGGACGAATACCTGTGCGACATCCTCACGCTGCCCACGTCAGACGCGCCGCTGCGCGACCGCTTCATCTGGGAACTGGCACCGAGCGCGCTGGAGTTGGATGGGCGGGAGTTTGCCGGCTTTTCCGTGCGCTATCACTTCGCCAGCGAGGAAGGACGAAAAATCTACCGCATCTTCGACGACGCCACCTGGGAGATCGGTGGGCACGTGGACGGCAACACGCTGCTATTGCAAGGGCAGGTGAATCCGCCGGTGACGGAGCTGCGCAAGGCGGACTACTACACCACCGCCTGCAACTACTACGGCGCCGAGATGCGCGGGATACAGGGCAAGCCGACGCGTGTCTCTATGCAGCGCCTGCCGCGCATCGGCACACTGCAGGCGTTCGATTTCCTCACGCACGCCCGCGGCCTGCTCTTCAACTACTTCGACCCGGTGATGGAAGTCTACACCATCGTGCAGAAAGAGTTCGACGAAGACCTGCTGCACGTCCTGGATGAACTGCGACGACCGCTCTCCACTGAGTTCAGCACTTTTCCGAAGCACATTCTCTTCCATCCCACCGCGAAGGCGTTGCCGCGCGAGACTCAGCGGAATACCTGGTGGTACGCCCGCGAATTCGTCTATGCACGCGAGCGCGAGCGCGCCGGCATCGTCCCTTCACCGGTGCTGCCGCGCGTCTGGATTCCGCAATTCTCCAAAGACAAGGTACGGCTGGGCGGCACGTTAATGCCGCGTCCCGACACGATGGATTACATCGCGGTGGAAATACTGCCACGCTGGGCGGAGATGGGCGTGAAGGAAATCTGTATGCACTCGCTGTGGCAGAGCGACTACACGCTGGATCGCTTCAAATACAAGCAGCAGACCGGCATGCACGGGGGATTGATGGTTGGCAGCATCTGTTGCGTGCGCGACCGCATAATTGATCCGCTGTGGGGCGGTCCGGACGCGGTGGCGCGCTTCACCGCTCGCGCGCATGAGTTGGGTATCGCGGTGCAGCTCTGGTGGGCTACGCACCTCAGCTTGAGGGCGCCGATATATAAAGAGCGTCCCGATTTCATGATGATCGCCCGCGACGGGCTGGCGAACGGCGGCGGCTATGGGCATCAGCAGATCATCACCATGAATCTGGCGAACCCCGACTGCCTGGAGTGGGAGTTCAG
>JAKIYB010000057.1:9415-13761 GCA_022708765.1 Armatimonadota bacterium
CCTGCCGGTGGCGTATAACGACCCGCGGCGGTTGGGACAGCAGGAGGCGTTCGAGTCTCTGGTGCGCCGCCTGCAGGCCATCGGATTGAAGACGATGACTATCGAGGGGTTGGGACCATTCGGCGTGGGGCATTTTGGCATGAACCTGCTGCCGCAGACGGTGACGGAGAGCACCGGCGGTTATCAGAATGCGCTGGACTGGTGGCTCGGTCAGGAAGACATGATGATCGGCCTCAACATGGGCATCGGGCAGCGGCTCTGGCCGGGGCGCGAAAAGCTGGCACGCGAATTCGCTTTCCGCGCCGTTGCCGCCGGGGGGCGCTTTGGTTTTACGCAGCGCGAAAAGCATTTTGAGATATGGAAAGGCTGGTTGAAGGCGTTCAATCAACTGCATGCCCGCATCGCCCCCGTGACCGGCCATCGCGTGCTGCTGCCGAAGGACCGCGGGGTGCTCTGGACGGGTGAGGGGCGGCAACTGCTTTTCGCCTTCCGCGCTTTCGCGTATCCCGTCGCGGACGGCGTGTCGGTGCATGAAGTGACCGCTGACGGCGAAACGCCGGTCGAGTTGGTGGATGGCGTGTTGCGGGCGCGAAAGATGGCGGTATATCGCATAGTGTAAGACGGAAGGGGGAGATATGCGCTGGTTATTGCTCGTGAGCCTGCTGGGGCTTTTTGTAGTGGGTGTGTCTGCCCAGGAAGCGGCGCGTTTTTCGCTGTATGGCGATATGCTGCCCGGTCCGCAGCTCAAGTATGACTGCGCTTTTGAACTGATGGACTTCGACGGCGACGGGCTGCTCGACATTTACCTGGCGAAAACGGGGATGCACAGCATGTCCGTGCACCTTAACGAAGGGACGGCGACCATGCCGCGCTTCGGCTTCGCGGTGGGGTATCCCATCAACCTCACCGAGACCGAGCCACAGACCACCGAGCACAACCAGATCCTCTGCGTTAACGACCTCAATCACGACGGCCTGTTCGATATGATTTACTTCGACGGGCAGTTGCGCATGGGTTATAACGTCGGCACCCCGCATGGACCGAACCACTGGCGGTTATGGCAGGAGAAGCGGGACGCCCCCTTCTTCCCCGGCAGTGAACAGATGCTGCGGGAGAACGCGCGCTACGTGACCGGTCCGGAAAGCATGTACTGGAACAAGGGCATCTTCCCGCGGCTGGTGCTGACCATGACGGTGGCGGATTGGGATGGCGACGGCCTGGAAGACCTGCTCATCTGCCGTTTCAAGGACGAAGCACCCGGCGTGAAATCTATTGGCGCGAATGAGCAGTGGAATGCCTGGGGCCGTACCGCCATCTCGAAGCCGACGGCGCCGCTGCCCGATCCAAACGAACCCAAGTACCTCGGCAAGCTGAAGCAGGCGCCGACGCGTGGGCTCTATTTTTACAAGAACGTTGGCACGCGGGAGAAGCCGTGGTTCGAGACCGGGGTGGAGGTTACCGCGCCAAACGGGCAGTCGCTGGCCGTCCCGAATCCGGTGGTCATGGATGTGGATGGCGACGGCAAGCTCGATCTGCTCAGCACCGAGACCCAGTATGCCTGCAACGCCTACCGCGTGGACTGGCCGACGCTGCCCGCGGTGCAGTGGTTCCGCCGACCCGGCGCCGACCCGGCGAAGCTGGAAACCGGCAGGGCGCTGCTTGATGCCGCCGGCAAGCCCATCCCCGCCGGCAACCAGGTGCGGGTGGCGGATTTCCGCAAGGCTGGAGCGAATGACCTGTTTGTGCTCGACCCCGAGACGGGCATCCGCTGGTACCGCAACGCCGCGAAGACGGGGATGGCGCAGTTCGGCAACATGACGGTGCTCACCGGCGCCGACTTCAACCGTTTTGACTTTATGTGCCAGCCCGTCATCGTGGACTGGTTCGGCAAGGGGTCGCGCGATCTCATTGTGCATGGAAACATTGACGCTCATTGCAAGTGGTCGCTGCGCCGTACCGCGCTCTACCGGAACGTGGCAAAACAGCCGGGCGAGATCAAGTATGCCTTCGCCGGCTGGCTGAAATATAGCGACGACCTGGCGATGGTGCCGACCTCGCTGGAGGAGCGACCATACGACATCTACGGCTCCTTTGTCAGCCTGATGCCGGACGACGGCACCGGGAAGAGGCGGCTGGTGATGAGCGTGAATGGCCAGCTCTATCTCTTCACTGACCTGGCGTCGGATGGCCTGACATTCAAAACGCGCATCCCGCTGAACATACCCAACCCCGGCCGCAACCGCATGAAGGGGTGGCAGGAGATCGCGGTGGACGTGCCGGAAGCGGTGCGCTACATCCGCGTCGGCAATGACCGTAACGGCATGGGCAACCTGCGCGATTCCTTCCTGCACATTGTGAATTTCGAAGCGCTGGACGCCGCCGGTAAGAACTGGACGACGGTGGGCGAAGAGGTGCAGATTAAAAAGCTGAACAAGGAGACCGTTGTCTGGTACCAGGTGCAGAATCCGCAGGCAATGTTTACTCCCGGCAACGCACCCAGCGGTGAGCAGCCAAACTTTACCTCCTTCGGGTACTACATCGGTCCGGCGGTCATCACTCTCAAACAACCGGTGGCGTTGAAGAAGATTCGCTTTCTGCTCTCCGACCGCGAGCAGGCCTGGTATCGCGCCTACTGGCCCTTCTACTGGCAGGGGAACCTCTACCGGCAGGGCACTGAGCAAGGAGAACCGTGGTACAACTACACGGTGGAGGTATCGGCGGACGAGGAAAAATGGGTAACGGTGGCCGACCGCATGCCCACCGAGATGATGCGCAGTTGCCCGGAGATGGTGGACTGGGACGGCGACGGAAAGATTGACCTGCTGCTCGGTGTGCTCAACAGCAAAGGCATCTGGCCGAACCATGTCGTTTATCGCCTGTATCGTAACCAGGGAACGAACGACAAGCCAGTCTACACCACATCCGAGCCGCTTTGCGATGAAAACGGTAAGCCATTGCAGGTCAATGCGAACTGGTACATAGCGTATGCGCCACAATGTGGCGTTGTGCTGCGCGACCTGAATGATGACGGGAAGCGCGATCTGGTGGTGGAATACGGAAACCGGCTGATCTCGTATCTACATGCGGGAGAGACGCCGCGTGAGCTGAAGTTCAAACGCGGTAGGGAACTGGGTGATAAGCAGCCCATTGATTACCCCGCCGGTTATCGCTACTTCACCGTGGACGATGTGGATGGCGATGGCGCGCTTGATATCATCAACAGCGCATCGGCGCAAATGGTATACTTCAAAGGCCTGAAACCCGGTGAAGTGCCTGGCGCGCCGGTGGATACGCCGGCGGGTATGGTGCTGCGGACGATAGAAGCCTGCACGCTTGATGCGCAGAAGCCGGATGCCGTCTATCCGACCACACCTTCCGCGCTGGAGGTACGCGCGCCAGGACAGGAGAAGCAGAAGGTCATCTTGCTGCGGATCAAGGACATCCCGAAACTTGCCGCGCTTGAGCGGGCGGCTTTGGAACTGACCACCGATCCCGCACTGCAGAAAGAGGGACAGCCGGTGCTGCAGAATACGGCGATGCTGGCGGTGTCGTGCAACAGCATCCGTGATGACTGGGATGTCGCCACCGCGACCTACAACGCCGCCAAACCGGGCGCGCCATGGGCGAAAGACGAGCTCGACGCGGGGGGGGTCTTCCTCTCTAAAGCGCCGCCGCAGTTCACCGTGCAGCCGCGCCGCACACTGCGCTGGGACGTGACCGCGGCGGTGCGCGACGCGCTGAAACAGGGTCGCACCAGCATCAGCCTGCTGGTGCGCGTGGATTACACCGGCAAGTATATCGCCGGCCAGGGGTACCGTTTCTGCGGTCCGGCGTGGAAGGATGAAACGCTGCGCCCGCGGCTGGTGCTTATCACGAAAGAGTGACGGCATGCATCCTATGCTGACGGGCGTTCAGCGAATCCTCTTCCTCGGTGACAGCCTCACCGACGGCGCGGCGTGGCCGGATTGGGTGGTAGAGACGCTGGTGGGGCAGGGAATGTCCCGTCCGCGATGGCACAACGCCGGGGTGGCCGGCAATACCGCTGCGCAGATACGCGCCCGCTATCAGGCGGATGTGGTGGCGTTGCGGCCCGACTTGGTGGTGATGCACTGCGGCACGAACGACGCCAACCGCGGGGTTGCGATGGCCGAATACGCGCGCGACATGGAGGAGATCGTGCGGGGCATCCGCGTAGCGGGCGCGCGCCTGCTGCTGCTGCTGCCGCCGGCGATGCGCGACTCGGAACGTGATGCACGGCTGCAAGCATACTTTCCAGTTGTGAAGGAACTGGCGGCGCGCAATAATTGCGCCGTGGCTGACGCGCATAACGCCTTCACCACCGTGGC
>JAKIYB010000580.1 GCA_022708765.1 Armatimonadota bacterium
GGAAATCCTCGTCAATGAGAAAATTCCCCAGCGGCGGGGTGGAGTGCGGCTGCGGCAGGTGCACCATGATGGCGTCGGGATCCATTTCGCAGGACTCGCTCACCGCCTCGCGGATACGCGCGGTGTACGGACCCATGATGATCTCCAGGTCGGGCTGGAGGATGCAGAGCTTGCGCTCTCCCCGGCGCAACACCAGCGCGCGGGCATACAGCCGCTCGGTGATGACTTCCGCCGCCCGCAGCGTCCCCCAGGTGCCGCCTAGGTGCGTCCCCGCGGACGGGGTGATATCCAGCATGGCGGCGCCGGCGTAGAGGGTGTTGATCATGGCAGGTCTCCTTAATGCAAGGTTGCTGAAGGGGCCAGTCCCTTCACCGGGCATTATGTCCAATTCCATTTGTATGAGTCCATTCCGCATGGTGCCCATGCCTACCGAGCGTAGCGCAAGGGAACCATTCCCGTAGCGTTGCCGGCGCTCCCGGGGATGGACTACCCGTATAGCCAATTATACGTCACCCGCCGGATGCGGGAGTCCTGCAGCACGCCGCTGTCCCCGCCGCCGCAGCAGTAGGCGAGGAGGACGGCGTCGTCGGTCGGGTGGATGGCGGTGTAGCAGTAGCCATGGGTCGGGTCATCTTCCAGCAATTTATGGCGTTCCCAGGTGGCGCCGTCGTCACGGCTAAGGGCGCAGACCAGCGGGGTGCGGCCCCAACTGGTCGAGCTCCAGCCGGCCTCCGTCGGGACGGGGGTTAGGCGGCCACTGTGATCGTTCCACACCGCCAGCAGGTCGCCGGTAGGCAGGCGCTTGATGGAAAGCGGCGCGCACGGCCCCTGGAAAGCGGAGGGCTGCGGCGGGGTCCAGGTGTCGCCGCCGTCCTCGGAGAACATCTCGTACTGCCGGCCCACGTCAGTGCGGCAACAGGCGTAGAGGCGGCCATCACACAGTTCAACAACGCCGGGTTCCTGCAGGCCGCTGCCACTCCGCACGGGCAACGCCCACCAGTCGCGGCTTTCGCGCCAGGTGGCGCCGCCGTCGTCGGAGAGGAAGAAGAGGGCGATGCCGCGCAGGTCCAGGCTGGCGAACAGGTTCTCCGTCCCGGTGTCGGACGCGAGGCTGTTGCGGTGGTAGGCGGCGGGCACGACCAGCCGTCCGGACGAAAGCTGCACCACGCGGTCGTTATTCACCACGAAGTACCCCGGCGCCGGCACGCAGCAGATCGGCGCACTCCAGGTGGCGCCATCGTCCTCGGACGCGCGCATCCAGGTGTGGGCGTTGTCTATGCCGTCTTTCCGAATGTACCATAAGCCCAGCCGGCCGTCACGCAGGCGCAGCAGCGAGACGCTCATCACGTTGCAACGGCCTTCGTTCTCAAGCACTACCACGTCATCCGTCGTCCAGGTGCAACCACCATCGGACGAATAGCGCGCGCACAGCCGCGCCGTCGCGTGATCCGCCCAGTCATCGCCGTAGTAGCGCGTGTAGACGTAGACGATACGCCCGTCGCGCAGCGCCGCGAAGGCGCCCTCGGAATTGCGCGGGTTGCCCGGTCCATGGGGCAGGGGCAGCACGATTTGCGAAGTCATGGCACGCTCCTTCCTGCGCGTTTATCGGCCGTCCAGCTCGCACACCCGGCGACGATAGTACAGGTAGTCGTCAAAGCTCACATCATCCGGCACGCCGTGGTCGCAGGTGGGGTAGTAGCCGCCGCGCTCGACCATGAAGGGCAGGATGTGGCGCAGGTGGGTTTCGATGGCGTCCTTGCCGGCGGCGAGGACGCGCTTGTCTATGCCGCCGGACATGATAAGGTCGGGATACTGTGTCGCGATCTCCACCACGTCGCAGCCGCTGGCTACCTCGAAGGGCGACATGCGGGTCAGCCCCAACTCAGCGTAGACGGGGATGGCCGGGCGGCAGTCGCCGTCGGTATCCACATGGAAGTGCAGTTTTTGCGCCTGCCGGCCGCGCGCGTTATTGAGGAGCTGGCTGTAGTAGGGGAAGAGAAACTCGCGCATGGTGTCCGGGCTGATGAGCAGGCCGTGGTTATAGCAGATATCCTCGGCGAAGAAAAGCTCGTCCAGCGGGGTGATGGCCTGGATGCGCGCGACGGCGGCGTCCATCAGCGTCAACCAACCCTGCATCGCCGCGTGGATGACTTCCGGCGCGTCATAGACCATGTAGAGCAGATCTTCAGGCCCGATGAGCGAGCGCAGGTACATGTAACCGCCGATGAGCCCCTGGTTGAGCAGGCCGCCGGCAGCGTCGGCCACCGCGCGCTGGCCGAGAATTTTCTCCTCGATGCCGACCCAGCGTTCCGGGTTGGCCGGATCCAGCCGCGGCCACAGCGCCTCCCAATCGGCCATATCGGTCACCGGATGGCGCAGATAATCGGGCATGAAGCCGTGCCGGCGACCCACGAAGACCTTCTTCCAGCGCCCGGCGTAGTCCTGAATGATCTCGTGGTCTCCGTCGCGCTCGATGACCTTCTCTTCGAAATACGGCAAAAAGGGCGCTTCGCACCACCCCAGGTTCACCCCGGCGGAGAAGACCCCCGGCGGGTCGAACTGGAACAGGTTTTGTTCCTGCCAGTCCTCCGGCAATCCCTCGCCCTTCCAGCGCTCCAGTGCCTCGCTCCAGATGTAGAACTCCTGCCGGTGCAGATGGTCCAGCGGTTCAAACGCATAGGTGGCGCGCAGGCGGGCGCCAGCGGTCATGGCGGTGGTCATGTGTGTCTCCGATTCTTTATTGGGCGAGCGAGCGTCCTCGCGAGCCGACTCCGGCTGTAGTTGATAG
>JAKIYB010000581.1:0-2383 GCA_022708765.1 Armatimonadota bacterium
GGAAAGTCTGCCGCTGCTCCCGGGTGAGGTGGGCGCTGGACAACAACTCATCGGCCGAGCCCGCCCACCCGCACATCTGCGCATAGCGAAAGCTGCTGATCCACCCTTCGTTGCGCAGGGCATGCACCGCCACGCCGTAGGGACCGCTCCAGCAACTGTTGTAAACGAGCGTCTTCCAGAGCTGCGAAGTCCGCGCTTCATCATCGTTGAAGTAGAGGAACTTCTGCAATACGTCGTTGCCCGGATGCTCAGCCAGCTTCGGCTTTAGCCGTTCCTGCCACTCCAGCACCCAGTCTTTGTAATCGTCCAGATTGACGTAACCTTCGTAGCTGCGGAAGGGCAGTAGCGTATCGTGATACTGCAGCGGCCCTGTGATGAGCGCCCACTGCCGCCGGATGAACGAAAGCGACAGCGTGGGATCATACTCGCCGGTGTGCAGCAGACTGTTCGGATGACGGGCGGCGATGAGCGGCCATTGCAGCGTGACATCGCCCTTCTGGTGACTGAAGAACATGCCGTTGAAGGCGCTGATCGCCCCGCGCCAGTTGCCGGCGTGCATCGGCACCACACCCACGAACGGTACCGTCTTCCTCTCAATAACCTCACGGAAGAGAGCGCCCTCCGCGACATCCGCGGATGGCGCCTTGTCCCCGACGTCAAGTTTGCGGCTGTCTACCAGTCCCAGGTAGTATGCGTTCGGATGCCAGGGATACCAGACGGCGGTATCGCAAATTTTCGTGATCGGTTCGGCATAATTGAGCTTACGGCTTCCGTAGTTGCGGTTCGCATATGGCTTCGTATCAAACCCAGCCGCCTGCATGCCAACCTCGAAACCGTCGGCATTGCCGCTCAGGCGCCCCTCGTTCGCGCGCCAGTAAGCGGTGTCCGGCTGCCAGCCGCCGCCGGATAATGAGAAGATGGCGCGTAGCGCGTATTCATCGCCCTGCATTTTCAGATCGGACTGCTCATCCACGCGCAACGCCGCGTCGCCGGCTTGCAGACGCAGCGTGCACTGGTAAAAACCGTCATTGTCGAATGAATAGCGCACACGTGCTTCAGCGAAGAGCGGTCCCTGCTCAAGCAGGTCGCAGGTGTAGCCGGTGACCTTCGGCGCCGTCTCTGCATCGGCGGCGAAGAAGGCGCTCCCGCCCGTCCAGGCGCCGGTGACGAGTTTGAAGCCCTGTAGCGGGCCAGGAACTTCGGTGATGACCGTAGGCGCGATCGCTGCCTTCCCCTCGCGTGGTAAGCGCACGGCGGTCACGCCGTTATCCAGCGTTAGGTACGCGTTGTCGCGGCTGACTGCCAGCATATTGACCGTCACGGTCGGTTTCTCCGGCAGCAGCAGGTAGCTAAAACTACCATTCTTATCCAACGACGTGTAAAAGGACACCCTGGCGGACTTCAGCGAACCGTCTGGGTGCGTTGCTACTCGCCAGAGTTGGCAGGGCTGCTCCACCCCCTCGGCATCCACTAGCCGCACGTCATCAGGACGCGCTGCGCCGGCTTTCACCTCCAGTGGATACGTCACCAGCGTCTTCGTCCACTCCAGCCCCAGGTGCTCCTTCGCCGTGAAAACCGCCAGCGGGTCTGCCGACCAGGCCAGGCTTACAGATATTAACAGCAACAACAGATAGCGCATGAAAATACCTCTCCTTCGCTACACGTTATCCAATCAACTGCCGTAATACGGGCGCCATCCCCTCCGCCATCCGCCGAAAGCCCAGGTCGGTGGGATGCACGCCGTCCACGGTGCACTCCTCCCAATCCTCGCCGAGGATTATAGAGCCATCGAGGAAATGTATGTGGGTATCTCCCTGCGCGCGTAGCGCCGTCACCGTCTCCTGCTGGAAGGCCTTGCAGGCTTCGCGCCCCTCCAGCGAATCGGCGTGAATCAGCTCGTACGAGAAGCGAATCCTCGAGATCACCAGGATGGGCACGGTGGGATGCGCCGCGCGTAGTACGCCGATGAATGGTACCAGCGTTTCTTGCAACCGCTCCCGGTGGGCGTTCGCCTCGTAATCGAGCACGAAGCAGCCGGGATTCGAAATCTCAGCCATGCACTGCGCCAGTGCTTCGTCACCCCAGCCGTTCCCGGAAAAACCGAGGTTAATAACTTCGCGGTTGAGCCAGCGGCTGAGTATGTTCGTATACGCCATCCCCGGTCGGCTGGCGCAGCCGCCCTGGGTGATGGAGGTGCCGTAACAGATGATGGGGCGTGGGGCGATGAAGGGGGTCGGCGGCAGTACCTGCGCGTCCTCATTCACTCCCACCTCCACCCCCTTCACTCCTTGATAGAGCGGAAAGTTGAAGACTACCGAGCGCACCCCGGCTTCTGGCAGCGTGAAGCGCCAGGTATAAACGGAGTCGGCGGGCGCGAAAGCGG
>JAKIYB010000581.1:2468-2754 GCA_022708765.1 Armatimonadota bacterium
GGTCCGGCCAAAGTCACCCGTAGCGCCAGCATGGTGGCATTGGTGCGGAAACGTATCTGACCTCCGGCGGTGTTGTTCGCCAGATCATCCACATCTTTTCGTAGCGGCAACGCCGGTATCGTTGGTAAACGGCGATATAATCGCTCTTGCGTAAACCAGGGAAATCCATGCAGCGCGAGCAACCCATCGCCGGGCACATACCAGCACAGGGATGGTTCAGTCACGGTGTCGGTCATTGCAGGCTCCTTGTCAGCGGCTATGCGGTATCTGCCATCTTTAATTCGTC
>JAKIYB010000582.1 GCA_022708765.1 Armatimonadota bacterium
AAGCCGATCGCGTTCATTTTGCAGATGCCGTCGCCGACTTTCACCGAGGTGCTGGCGTTGAGCGTGGTAGTGATCGGATTCAGGCCGTTTTCGTCGTAGACCTTGATCCAGTTAAGCGTGGCCGTGGTGTTGCAGTTATCCACGACATGGTTCATCACGCACAGCGCCATTTTCTTCGCGGTGTCCGTCTGTACATTCGGCATGATGGTCAGCACCTTGTTAGTCGGGGCGCCGTCAATGGAGTTCGGCATATACCCGCCGTATGTGCCATCAATACCCCAGTGCGGCCAGGCCACTCCAGGGGCTGTATATACGATACACTCGGAAAGCTTCCACCATTTCAACGTCGGATCTTTGGCGGGGTCTCCAACGGCGCTACTCGGCCAGCGGTTCATCTCGATCGGCTTGATCTTGAACGTTGCCGGATCAAATAGATAGCGATTTGACGACGTGCCGTCATTGAAACAGACCGAATCCGTGTTAAACGCCCCGAAGGCCACCGTGAAGCCCGCCGCCGTGAGCGTTTTAAAAGCGTCCTGATTATACTCATTATATGCGGCATTCGTATAAGTCTTCGGCTTGTCGAAGAGCGCGCCCAGACTCACGGCGTATTGCAGGTCGGCCATCTGCACGCTGGGCAGGAACACCGCGCCGTTGATTTTATCCTTCGTCAGGATCTGCACGTGCCCGTCCACATACGCGAACACCGCCGAGTTGTTGTGCCGCGGGTCCGTCTGCGCGACGGCTTTATTGATGTCGCTGTTGCCGCCGTCGTTGATGTAGGGCGGGTTGGAACCCGGACTCTTCGCGTCGGTGAGCAGCGGCGCGTCGGACGGCGCGTCAATGTCCCCCAGCGCTACTCCGGAAAGGAACGAACCGGCCACATAGACATAATCCGGTTCCGCCACCGTCCCCTTGTGGGTGAGGGTGGGACAGTCGAGTATCTTTGCGTCCAGCCCGGCGTTGGCGACCAGGTCGCTCACCCAGGTTTTCGCGCCGGGCAGCTTCTGCCCGTTGTCCTGGTCGTACATCTGCATCGCCACCGCGACCTGCCGTTGATTATTCAGACAGGAATTCGTGCGGGCTTTCTCGCGGGCTTTCGCAAAGACCGGGAAGAGGATGGCTGCGAGGATCGCAATGATTGCGATCACCACCAGGAGTTCGATGAGGGTAAAACCTCGGGAACGGATGAGATTGGACATACCGAAACCTCCTTTCACGCGCGTATCATATCGTGAAGGCGGTTTCCACGGGCTACTCCAGCCGGTGAATCCCTTCTTCACGGTAGCAGAGCTTGCTTGCTGGCCGGTGTCTCGTCCAGTCGGAGGCCTGCACGAGTATCCGGTCCGTTACCCGAATTATTCGATAGTACGAGCCACTATCGCAATTCGTCAATAGGTATAATGCCGATAATGTCATGCAACGTGTTGCATACCGTTCAACGTGACTGGCAGCGTACCTGTCGGTGTCAACGCGCCCGCCAGCGCATCCGCCGCCGCATCGAAGGCGAAGGGGCTGATGCCGAAGGAGCACAGGACCGCCGCCGTACCTGCGGGTACAAGGGTGGCGGCATAGGGTGAGTTGGTGATGAGCACGATCACCGGTTTGCCAAGAGCGACAATCTCCGCAAGCAATTCACCCAGCGACGTTGACAGGCCCGCCGAGTAGATGCCGAAGACGATGACATCGGCGTTCTTCGCCCGCCCGACCGCTTCAAAGGCCTGCGGTATGGTGGGCTGTTCGTCTACCACTACCGTCTCGGTGCGGGGCCAGTACCGGCGCAGCGCGGAGGGCAGCATCTCGTGCGAAAGCACGGGGTCATTGGAGAGCACGACGTTCATATCGCGCGGGATGACCGCCAGCACCGCCGTTTGCTCGGAAGGGGGCATTGGCAAGATGCCGTTTTGCCGTACCAGCGTCAGCGCCCGCCGCGCCGCTTCCCGCGCCACCGCCGCGTGCTCGGGGCAACCGATGGTCGCCAGCACGCGTTCTGGCGAAAAGGGCGCGGGCGCGAAGAGGCCGTGTTTCGCCTTCAGGGCGAGGATGCGCCGCACGGACTGATACACGCGCTCCTCGGTGAGCCGCCCCGCTTTCAACGACTCTTTCACCGCGTCCAACGACGGCCCGTATTGCTCCGGCACTTTCATGAAGATCATGTCGGCGCCCGCTTCCAGGCACAGGGCGGAGGCACGCGGGATGCCGAAATTTTGCGAGATAGCGAACATCGTCAGATCGTCGGGAATCACGACGCCGTCGAAGCCCAGCTTCTCGCGCAGCAGACCGGTAATAATGCGCGGCGAGAGGGTGGCGGGCAGGCGCTCGGTTTCCAGCGCGGGGTAAAGCGTGTGCGCCACCATCACCGAGTCGGCGCCCGCTTCGATGGCGCGCTTGAACGGCAGAATGGCCATCGCCTCCAGCTCAGCGCGATTCAGGCCGATGGATTCCAACTCGCGGTGGGCGTCGGTGCTGCCCGCGCCGCGGCCGGGAAAATGCTTGATATTGCTGATGATGCCTTCCTCCGCATAGGCGCGGATGACGGCGATGCCCATCTCCGCTACCGCTTCCGGGTCTTGACTGAAGGCGCGCGCGCCGATTTCCGGATTGCTGGCGGTGGTAAGGGTATCCAGACAGGGGCCATAGAGCATGTCCAGCCCCAGCGTCTTCACCTCACGGGCGGAGACGCGCGCCGCGCGATACGCCAACTCGGAAGAACCGGTCGCGCCCAAGCCCATCTGGCTGGGAATGACGGCTAC
>JAKIYB010000583.1 GCA_022708765.1 Armatimonadota bacterium
GCGTGGGGGTCATCCGTAATGTGCCGTTACCAGCCTTCGAGCAGAACCGGCAAGCCACCCTGGACCTGCCAGCCTTCGACCCCGGTGTCACTGTTACCGGGAAAATTTTGATGGCGGACGGCAAGCCATACGCAAAACGGCAGTTTGCCGCTGGCGTTACGCTCTCCAACTCCTCATGGTCGCAGCGCATCACGACGGACGACAATGGCGCCTTCAGCATCGCCGGCGTTGTTCCCGGCGTCTTTTTCGTCATGATTGAGAACGAATGGCCGCGCGCGGGCTGGACGCTGAAAGTACCGGAAAAAGGCCTGAAGGATATTACGCTGCAGATGAATTCACGGCCCATCCGTCTACAGGGACTGCCCGGCGGCAGCGAATACAGCCAGGTATGGTGGTTCCCCGACGCTGGCGAACCAACGCGACTGCCCATGCGCTATGGCGACTGCGCTATTTATGACCTCCCCACTGAAACCGGCGTAATCTGGGCGGTAGACGGCTCACAGGGCGAAGCACGCTTCGAACGCATCGCAATGCGCCCCGGCGAGATCAATCTGTATCGTAGTAACGCGAATCTCGCGTCAGGCCCGTCACTCGGCATCACCTTCCCGCTTGACCAGGAGTTCTGCACACCGGGACCGGTGACACTCGTCGGGTTGGAGCAACGCGCGATGATTCGGGTGCGCTTCCCCTCGATGCGCTGGCATGCCTCCACGCTGCTCAACCGCGTGGTCGGGCAGATCAACGCCGTGCCGCCGGGCAAATACCGGGTCATCGTGGAGACGCCCACTGGTGTCACGGAATCCACCGTCACTGTCACTGACGATGGCGGCCAGGTGGAGATGACTTTCCCGAAGCCGGCGCCGGGTGCGGTGGTCGAACCCGCGCCCGCCCCACGGGTGATCCAGCGGCTGGATGGCGCGAATTTCGATCCTGGCCCCAAAGTGGCGCTGCCGGTCGAGGGATTAGTTATTGATCTGCCAATGCCACAACTAGGAATTAATGTGGATTAACCTCGCCTTGTGTTCCTACCCCGCCAGCGGCAGGCTGGCAGAGGCGTCCAGAGCCTGATCACTGAACTCTTCGCGTAAGGCGCGGAAGTAACCGGCAGCCGCGACCATCGCGGCGTTGTCGGTGCAAAGCACTCGCGGGGGCAGCGCTATGGGGATGCCCTCGTGTTCGGCGCGGGCTTCCGCCAGTTCGCGCAGGCGGCTGTTCGCGGCCACTCCGCCAGCCAATACCACCCGCGCCGGAGATAGCAGATCAGCGGCGGCAAAGAGCTTATCTACCAGCACGGTCATGATTGCTTCCTGGAAACTGGCGGCAATATCAGCTACCGGTGCCCGTCCGCCGGCTTCCGTCTTCCGCAGGTACTGCGCCAGCGCCGTTTTTAACCCGCTGAAGCTGAAGTCATGCGTGCCGGGCAGCAGCGCGCGCGGAAAGGCAACCGCCTTCGGATCACCTTCCTTGCCCAGCCGGTCAATCACCGGCCCACCGGGATATCCCAGATCAAGGAGGCGAGCGGCTTTATCTAGCGCCTCGCCGGGGGCATCGTCGCGGGTGCGACCCAGAATGCGATAGTCGCCGTGGTTCTGCATCCACACCATGTGCGCGTGTCCGCCGGAAACCACCAACACTAGCGCGGGGAGTTGGGGTTCCGGACGAGGGTCATCGGGTAGGCGAATCCAGTTCGCGTAAAGGTGTCCTTCCAGGTGATTCACGCCGACGAGTGGCAGATTATGCACATAAGCGAAGGCCTTCGCCCCCATCAAGCCGACCACCAGCGAACCAATGAGCCCCGGTCCATGCGCCACCGCTACCGCCGCCAGATCGACGGGCGTAATTCCCGCTTTCTCCAATGCTGCGGTGAAGACGGGCAGCAGGTATTCTAACTGCTTGCGAGAAGCGATCTCCGGCACAATGCCGCCGTATTCCTTGTGGAACTGCTCGGAGGAACTCACCACGTTGGACAGCATCACTCGGCCATCCGCCACGACAGACGCAGCCGTTTCATCGCAACTGCTCTCGACACCCAGTATCAACATCGTCATAACAGCGCCATTGTAGCAGGTAATCACAACCTCGTCAGCGTGTCGTGCCGGCATGACGTTATCGCCCCCATGCAGGATGACAAATAATATAAACTTTCAAAAAGTTTCCCTACCCTATTGCGCCAGCCGTTGCCATATGATACTATCTTCGTATCATATGCAGGGCAAGCCGTAGTATAGGATAGGACAGAGTTGTGATAACGCGTGAAACCGATTATGCGATACGCGCCATGCTTTACCTGGCCCATCATGCCGGAGAAGGTGCCATTTCGGCCGCGGAGGTAGCCGAGGCGATGGATATCCCCTATCGCTTCCTGCGGCGCATATTGTTGCGCTTGGTAGGCAAAGAGTTGCTGGTGAGCACGCGAGGAAAGCAGGGTGGGCTTCGCCTGGCACGAAACCCAGAAATGGTATCGCTGCTCGATATCGTGCAGGCGATGGATCCGGAGGTAATCACACTAAACTCATGCGTGCTGAAATCCGCGCTCTGCACGCGTTCATCTTATTGCGCGGTGCATGATGAACTCTGTCGCATACAGATTTTTGTGAATGCCGAACTCGGTGCGATATCGCTGGCCAGACTGGTCAAGCATGAAAGCGGCCGAGAAGACGATTTACCACAGAGGTGATTGCAAAACCCTCCCTTTTCTTTTCTCAGAGGAAGGGGACGGTCTCTTGTCGAAATAGTGAATTACCACA
>JAKIYB010000584.1 GCA_022708765.1 Armatimonadota bacterium
TTCGTCACCGCCTGCATCACCTCGGCCGGCCAGTCCGAGGTGACGAGGATATCAATATCGCCGATATCCTCCTTCATCCGGCGCAGGCTGCCCGCGGCGGCAATCTCGCGCACGGGCGCCGTCTCACGCAAACGGGCGATGATCTGGTGTGCGAGGGGATAGGCGCGGGCAAGCGGGATACGGGCGCGCATGAGGCGGCTGCGTTCGATGGCGCGCAGGATGTTCGCTTCCGTCTTCTCACCGAAACCGCGCAGCCGGCGGATGCGTCCTTCCTGCGCCGCCTGTTCCAACGCTTCCACGCTGGCAATGCCCAATTCGCGATACAGGCGCTGGGCGGTGCGCGGGCCGACGCCCGGCACGCGCATCATCGCCATCACGCCGGGTGGAAACGTTTCCACTAGTTCATCATGTGCGCGCAGGTGACCGGTGTCGAGGATTTCCTCGATTTTCTCCGTCATGCGCTCGCCGATGCCCGGCAGCGCCATCAGTTCCCCACGCGCGCGAATGGTCGCCAGCGATTCCTCAAGCGCGAGAATGGTGCGCGCGGCATTCTGATACGCGCGGATACGGTATGGATCCTGTCCCTGCAGTTCCAGCGCCTCCGCCATCTCCAGGAAGATGCGGGCGACTTCGTAATTCGTTACCATCAGCCGCTCCCCCGAGTGGTATTCCCGATTAGAGAGTGGCTATACGTGGCGCGCGACGTGTTCGCTATACGTTGGAGGGTGTTTTCGCCGCCGTCACGTCGGCTTTGATGTCCGTGGACGCGGCCCAATAGGCGAGACCGACCAGCACGGCTCCGCCAATGGCGTTGCCCAGCGACGCCCAGAGCAGATTGTAGCCGGCGCCGGCGAGAGTGATGGTGGTACCGGGTTGGAAGAGCGCGACGGACAGGATAGTCATATTCGCCACCGAGTGCTCAAAGCCGCAGGCGACGAAGGCGTACAGGCACCAGAAGATCATGATAAGCTTGCCCGCTTCGGACTTCATGCGGTATGTACACCACACGCCCAGACAAACGAGCCAGTTACAGAGGATGCCTTTCGCGAAGAGTTGCAGGGCCGGCGCCGTCGTCTTTGCAAGCGCGACCTTCTGCAACAGCCAGAATTGCGGATCGCTGTTCAGTGTTCCAGCAGCCAGCAGCAAGCCGGCGAGTACGAGGCAGCCCAGCAAATTACCGAACCAGGAGTAGAACCAGATGGTGAGGAGCTGACCGATGCTGTTTTTTTTCACCCGCCAGCCGATGGCCATCACCATATTATTCCCGGTGAAGAGCTCGGAACCGGCGAAGACCACCAGCGATAGAGCCACCACGAAGGAGGCGCCCATGATGGCTTTTTGCCAGGGCAGCCCGACGCGCACGCCATCCTGCATCACGGTCGCTTCACCGCCCACCATGAAAGCGAGGAAGGCGCCGACCCCGACATAGGCCCCCGCGAGCATCGCCGCCATCAGGTATCCCAGCGGGCTTTGCCGTAGGTAAGCCACCTTCTTCGCGGCGATTTCGCCAACCGCGCGTACGGAATCCGAGTAAAACATCTACCTCTCCAGACCAGGGCTGCTGATGCCCGCCTGTCAGCAGGCCGCAAAGCTAATTCACCGCTCTACACTGATTCTCCTGCCGGCGATATTGCCCGGTCTGGTGAGACACGTTGCATAATCAGGACACCGCAAACATCGAGCCGCCTCGTCGCGAACTGCACGATCTGGAACTTTACCTCTGCATCCGCGCGTCTTCCACCGTTGTAATTATCCATCGCCACAGCTCGTCCCGGCCCAGGCCGGTCTGCGCGGAGAAGGCGAGGGTATCGCGGCTGTCTATGTTGAGCTGCTCGGCGATGAGCAGCAGGTGGTCAGGCACCTTCGTCTTCGCGATCTTATCGGACTTGGTGCCGACGACGAGGAAGTGGTGTTCATAATGCCGCAGCCACTCAGACATCTGAAAGTCGAGCGGCTGCGGGGGGTGTCGCATGTCAATGAGGTGGACGATACCACAGAGCATCTCACGGTCAGCCAGATAGGCTTCGATGAGTCGGCCCCAACTCTTCCGCCGTGCCTGGCTGACCTGAGCGTGGCCATAGCCGGGCATATCTACCAGGAAGAATTCGTGGCGTTTTATGTCGTCGGGCTTTACGCGGAAGAAATTTAACGATTGCGTGCGTCCCGGCGTATTGGAGGTTCGCGCCAATCCCGGTTTGCCCAGCAGGCGGTTGATCAGCGACGATTTCCCCACATTGGAACGCCCGACCATGGCGATTTCCGGCAGCCGCTCCTTCGGAAACTGTTCAGGTTGCATCGCACTCATGACGAATTCCGCTTTGATAGCCATCACGTCGCCATCCTTTCCGCCGAAGTCATTTCGCCGCGGGAGCGGTGTTCCCTTTCCGATTCTCGGCACGCGCCAGGTCGGATATCACTCCGCCCAAAAAATACATTTTCCAGGCTGGGCTGCCCGGGACATGGCGGGGAGGGCACATGCACCGCAGGGGGGAAGTTCTCGGCGTATATACTTCTCACCGGGAGCTGTTCCCCCATTTATGGCAGGCGCTTTATACAACGGCCTCATACCGATGGGTTGGCATGGGGCGACCGGGGCTGAGGCTGTGCATGGCGGTCATGTTGATGGTGAGCGTGTCACCGGTGGCTGATTTTAACGCATCTTCCACGATGCCCCGCAGCTCTTCCGGGGACATTTCGACGCGGGCGTTGACGGTAAGAGTGGCGGTGGCTGGCGCGCCGACGATCT
>JAKIYB010000585.1:0-2279 GCA_022708765.1 Armatimonadota bacterium
GGCCGGTGATCGGCCCGCCGTCGTCAAAGCCGAGGAAAGCCAAGTCCTCCTTCATCGCGAAGCTGTCGGCGAGAATTTGCGCCACCACTTCCGCGATGCCGGTGTTGGCGTCCGCCAGCAGCTCCTCCGTCACCGGCACCAGCACCGCCAGCTTGCGCGCGGTCAGCGTCACGCTGTCAAAGGTCGGCGCGTCCACGCCGCTGTCCGCCGCTTCGTCCACCCACTGCGCCGCCACCCCGCCGGTCAGACGCGGCAGCTTCAGCGTCAGCGCCGTCATCGGGATGGGCCGCGTCAGCCGCCGAACCGCCGAACTCGCGCCCAACCGCCCCAGAATCGCCTGGCGCACCGGCGCCGGCACGAACACCCCACCCTGGGCCGCCTGGCCCTCTTGCATCGGTACAGTTCCCATGGTTCCTCCTTTGGTTGTGTTGGTTCACCTCTCCCCCCGGCCCCCTCCCCTGAGCGGGGAGGAGAATGAGCATGAATATTTATACAGTACCGCGTTTCTACTCCGGTGCTCCCCCTCCCCACGCAGGGGAGGGGGTTGGGGGAGAGGTGAACCCGGTTGTATGACAAAGGAGACATTTTCATGTCCAAGCTCTCACTCAATCTCACCGCCTGTCCCGATGAGCTGCGCGGCGGGTTGGCGGAAATTCTGGCGCACCGCGCCGCGGCGTTCGGTGACGGCGGCACGCCGGTGACGTTCACGCCCAGCTCCGAGCCGGGCTTTGCCATCAGTGCCGATGGCGGCATCGCCATCCGCTATAATACGAAGACGGATGCCTTCCGCGCGCTGGGGCGCGTGCTGGCCGGCGCGACGACGCTGGCGCAGGTTTCCAGCCTGGACATGCGCGGCGCAATGGTGGATGTCTCGCGCAACGGCGTGCTTGACGTGCCGGCGGCGAAGCACTGGCTGCGCTGCTGCGCGCTGCTCGGTCTCAATATGGTGATGCTTTACAGCGAAGACACCTACGAGGTGCCGGGCGAGCCGTTCTTCGGCTACCTGCGGGGGCGCTACACCCAGGAGGAGCTGAAGGAGCTGGATGACTACGCCTTCGCGCTGGGCATCGAAATGATCCCCTGCATTCAGGCGCTGGCCCACCTGGAGGAAATCCTGCAGTGGCCGGCCTACGAGGAGGTCAAGGATACCTGGAATATCCTCCTCGCCGAGGATGAGGCGACCTATGCGCTGCTCGAGCGTATGCTCGCCGCGGCCAGCGCGCCTTTCCGCACCAAGCGCATCCACCTGGGCATGGACGAGGCATGGGGGCTGGGCACCGGGCGCTTCAAGCAGCTCAAAGGCGAGAAGAGCGGCTTTGACATCATCAACGACCACCTGACGCGGGTGAAGGCCATCTGCGACAAGCTGGGCCTGCAGCCGATGATCTGGGGCGACATGTATATCCACCTGGCCTCCGCCAGCGGCAATATCTACGACTATGACGCGAAAATCCCCCAGGAAGTGCTGGACAAAATCCCCCGCGGCGTGGATCTGGTCTACTGGGACTACTACCACACGAAGGTGGAAGACTACACCAATGGCATTGATCTCTACCGCTCCCTCGGCTCCCCGGTGCTGATGGCCGGCGGCGGGTGGACGTGGAACCGGCTGTGGGCGCACCTGCCGTACGCCTTCGCCGCGACGAATGCCTGCCTCACTGCCTGCACGCAAAAGGGCATGAAGGATTACTTCATTACCCTCTGGGGCGACGACGGCATGGAGTGCGACGTGTTCTCCTCGCTGCCGGCGCTGGCGCTGGTGGCCGAATACGCCTACGCCGGCACGGTGGACCAGGGGGCATTGCACGCGCAGTTCCGCGGCGCCTGCGACGGCGAGATGCACGACTTCTTCGAAGGCAGCAAGGTAGACTACCTGGCGAACGAGCACGACGGCACCAAGGGCCCGGACAGCATGAGCAAGTGGCTGCTCTGGGAGGATCCGCTGCTGGCGCTCACCGCCCCGAACACCGAGGGCGCCGGCCTACGCGAATACTACGCCGGCATCGCCGACGCGCTGGAAGCGGCGGAGCGGAAGGGCGGGCTGAACAGCCGCCTGGAATTCCCGCGCCGCATCGCCCGCACGCTGTCGCTGAAGGTGGAGCTGCGCCGCCAGTTGGAGCGCGCCTACCGCGCCGGCGACAAAGCCGGCCTGCGCGCGATCCTTGACGGCGACCTGACGAAATTGCGCGCCGAGATGGACGGCCTCTGGCGCTGCCATCGCGACTGGTGGCTCGCGACGTACAAACCGTTCGGGCTGGAAGTTATCGAGCTGCGTTACG
>JAKIYB010000585.1:2302-2744 GCA_022708765.1 Armatimonadota bacterium
CCCGCCTGCAAAGCCTGGCGGAGCGCCTGGAAGCCTACCTGGACGGCGGGCTTGACGGTATCCCGGAACTCGATGCCGACCTGCTGAAGGTCTGGGACCGCCCGCTCAAAGACGTCTCACCCAACCGCCCGCGCGTGCAGACGCCGAGTACGATTAAATAGGTTCACTTCTCCCCCCGGCCCCCTCCCCTGTATGGGGAGGGGGGTTCCGGAGAGCACCAGCGTAACCTTTCTCGATTTCCGTTTCTCCCCCTCCCCGCTTAGGGGAGGGGGCTGGGGGGAGAGGTGAATACCGGGGTAGACTATAGACCAACAGGATTCACGTTCCCATGCGCATCGGCACGGACATTGAACAAATCTCGCGGGTGGCGGAGGCGCTGGCGCGCACGCCGAAGCTGGAGGAAAAGCTCTTCACCCCGGCGGAGCGCGCCTATTGCGCGGGG
>JAKIYB010000586.1 GCA_022708765.1 Armatimonadota bacterium
GTCTTCGCGCACTCATCGTTCACCGGCGGGTTCATCAGGTGGATGATAACATAGCGCTTCGTCGGGCTCACCACCAGTTCGTTGCTGAATCCCTTCCACCAGACCGGATGTGGGCTGGTGACCGTGACCATGCCTTCGTCCGGCAGCGCGCGCAGGCGATGGTCCCAGATGAAACTCGACCAGCGGGTGAGAAATTGTCCCCAGTTCTCAGAGCCTTTCGCCTGCAGGTGCTCGCCCATGTAGTCATGCGCGCCGATCATAGTGCCAATCATAAATTTATAAAGCTCGGTATCGCCGTAGGAGAAGCAGACATGGCCACCGTAGCCTTTGATGGTACGGATGGCCTGCACCATGTCGCTGGCATAATCGCTCCATGTTTTATAGGTACGTCGCCCCCAGAAATTCGGCTTGTCGCGCATCCCTTCAAACATCCACAGGCCGTCGCCAGCGAGCATCTCGCGGAATTCGTGGCCGCATTTGTCCGTCGGTTTCAGTGGGCTCACGCCTCCGACACTGTAGGGGTCATTTGTATTCACCCCGAAAAGGAAGCCTGGAAGCTCTTTCCACACACGCTCTTTCGTATAGCGCATGTTGCGGGCGTTGTAGCTATCCACGCCGTCGAAGAGCACCTTGCCGTCCTTCGGTACGAAGTGTGCGCGAAATCCGCCGGAGTCATAGCGCACGCCGTCCCAGCCGAACTGCTTTGCGCTGGCGATTAGCTGGTCAATGCCGTGCTCCAGCGGCGCCATCTGCCGCAGATCCACCCAGCGGTAAGTCCAGGCGTATTTGTAGTCGCTGTATTTGTACTTATCCGCTTCCTGCCAGTGCTCCATATCCCACACGTCCGCTGGACGGCCTATCGTGCGGCCGTAGGCGTCCACGCTGAACCACTGCGGTTTCTTCCGCGCCAGTTCCCACCCCGGCAGGCCGCCGGCCATACATTTACCGTAGGTGATAGCTTTGATGCCATGCGCATGTGCCGCATCCACCTGCTGTCGCAGCCGTTCGGTATTTTCGTGCCGTCGCGCCTGCCCGCTGAACCAGGTGGCGCCCGGCGGGGTGACCATCAGCCCCCAGTCATCCGGCGCCCAGAAATCCTTCTCCACCCAGTTGCCGTATCCCGCGCGCACCCGCAGCATCTCCTTCGCGTATGTTTCCGCCGTGGTGGCGCCGGTTTGCGCGATCTGCCGGGCGCCAATAGCGACCTTCCAAAGATTATCGGCCACGTTGTAGGAGTTGTACTTCCCTTCCACCACCTCGCCGTCGCGCACGATCTCCGCCAGCAGATTGCGACCATATTCCACCACGCCCACATTATACGGCAGCGTAACAGTCACCTCGCCGTCGGCTGGCACCTCTACCGTCTGTGTGCCAAGAAAACGGCAGTCATTCAGGCCAGTAATTTCGGTGAAGCGCACGTCGGCTTTCATCGCTTTCGCAGCGAAATTGTGGATAGTCGCGGTAGCGACGGCGTTTTGATTTGGGGAGTAGAAAATTTTATCGGACTGGACGGACTTAATAAACAGCGGTGACAACCGGTAAAGATGCAACTCCGTTGCCGATGCATTATGGGGTATTGTGCCGGATGGGATCTTTTCCCAGGCAAGGCGAACTAATACCGGCGTTTTTTCTGTTTGAACAAAGCTAACCTTATAATATCCTTCCGGCACTGCCACCTCTGGCGCAGTGCGATAAGCTACCGACTCAGCGCGATAAGTGGTCTGACCAATCAATACAATCGGTAGCTGACTGGCTGTCGATTGCTTGACACGAAACGACAACAGATAACAGCCTGGCTCTAATGATCGCTCACTGATCCCCTGTTGCATAACGCTACCCAGACTTTCGAGCGGCACTTCGGTAGACTTCACAGCACGCGCCAGTGATATGTCATAATCATAGAGCCCTGTTTCAAACCGCAGGCCTGTAATCGGGATACTTCTCATCCCCGGCCACCCCAGGTACTTCCCCTCCAGATACTCCTCCACTTTCAACCGCTCCGCCGACGTCAATGCGCGGTCATACACCAGCAATTCGGCGATTTCGCCGTCAAAGCGGTTCTCCGGCACATTGTTCAGCTCGTTTTTGCCCAGGTGCTTCAGCTTTTCGTTCGGCTGGGGGTTGTCGGTGACGGCGAAGACGTTCCACTGCAGCAGGTTGCGGAGATTTTTGTGGAAGATGAAGCGGCCATCGCCCGGGGTGTAACCGACCTTTGGATTAGGAAGGCTGTTCTGATAGAGCATAGGGTAGCGGCCGCCGACGAGTAATTGCGTGGCGTTGCTCATGCGCAGGTAGCCGTCGGTGCCGGCGTCAAGGCCGAGGGGAAAGCTGTAGCCCTTAACCTTGTTCCACTTCACCACGGCGAAGACGGACTTGCCTGTCACCGGGATGGCCGTTGCCAGCGAGAGCGCGTCATCTACGCCGTCGAAGCGCAGCGCCGGCTGGTGGTTGTCCGAGGTGACCAGCAGCGGCTGCAGCGCGGGGTCGGCCTGTAGAAAATCGTTCCCTTTGCCGGACTGGTCCTTCACGGCGGAGACGCGCCCTTCGGCGTCCTTCGTCACCCCGACGTCGGCGCGCATCCACAGCATCAGCCCCGGCATCTCGGCCGGCGTTTCCGCCAGCGCCATCCCACAGACCGCCAACAACATCGCCGCATAAAGCCAGTATCGCATGACGTTCTCCCTCAATTGTCCGACCGGATACGGGACAATCGCCTATCACCTGTCAATTTCATCGGAGAG
>JAKIYB010000587.1:0-2435 GCA_022708765.1 Armatimonadota bacterium
ATGTTCCCTCGCCGAACTGTTATCATTTTTCCATTTATGGAGGGTTACAGCCGGAGCGCTGCGAGTGGTATGGCCGCATGTACCACCTCGAACCGAAAGTGCCGCAAGGTGCGAACGATACCGAACTCCGGTATGATGCCGATGCCCGGGTGATCAGCCTCAATGCTTTCCTGAACTGGGGCTCCGATGAGTCGCTTTACTTTGGCGCGTACAATCCCATGCGAGCCGATGAAGTCGTCATCACCGGACTGCGTCCCGGCTCCTGGATCAATCCCGATCTTGACCCGCATCCACTGAAGACGCTCGTTCAATGGACGCAGACAAACAATTTGTGGATCGAACAGCGGGCCACTCCCGACCTTACGCTGCGCGTCCCCACCTGCATGGGGCGCCGTGTCTACGGTATCGGTGTGCTGCAGCGCCACCAGACAGGCGAGGGCGAGAGGGTGGCGATGACGTCCGACATCATGCTGCGCCATATACGGTATGGCCGCCAGCGGTTGGATGAACTGAAAGACTGGACACTGGACTACCCGGAAACAGCGAAGTATCCACGCCTTTTAGTGCAACCGGGCGATCTGGCGGGATTGGCGAAACGCGCGAAAGCGAATATAAAGGACACCGGCACTAATCGCTATATCAGCTATCTGCAGAAGGGTGATGTGGCATCGGGTGAACGGCTGGTCGAAGAAACGCTAACGCAACTCAAGGATGCCTGCCGGCGCATTGCCACACAGAACTGGGACCACAACAGTTATGCCATGAGCATGCCGCGGCTGGCACTGGCGGCGGATGTCGCGCTGGGCGTGCCGGAATGTACGCCGGAGCAGGCGCGACTCATTCGCCGCTATGTCGCGGCATGCGCGTATAACACGTTGTCGCCCGATTACGTGCCACCGCGCGAGGCGGGGTATGGCTGGGGCTCGGCGAATATGATGGAGGCCTTGCGGGCGCGCGGCGCTGCAATGATGGTTTCCCTGCTGCCAGACCATCCCGATGGCGAACGCTGGCGCACGTTTCTGGTAAAATTCCTCTTGTCGAATGCCGGCCTGAAAATCAGCGATGCCGGGGCCACCCTGGAGATTGGCGCCTATGGGCAGATGGCGCTCGAGTTCGCCACGATCCCTTTCCTGGCGTTGTCCAAAGCCGGGGATGAAGTGCCATGGGACGCCATCCTCCCACGACTGCGCGCCGCCGCCAATCACCGGTTATCGTATCTGCTGCCGCATGACGTGCGCGGCGGCTTCCGCCCGCCGGCGCCTATTGGCGATTCGCCGTACCACGGGGAGAATTCGCTGGCCTACCTCATTCCCGTCTTCGCCGAGCGTGATCCCGATCTCGCCGCTAACCTGCTCTGGGGCGTAAAAGAGAGCCATGCGGAGATGGATTCTTTTGGCACGCCGCCGGGACTGCTTTTCGATCCCGACCTGCAGCCAAGAGCGCCTAAACTGATCTCCACGCTCTTCCCTGGAAGCGGCGTAGTGTTTCGTAATGGCTTTCCGAACGCAAATGAAACCTACCTCAACATCAACGGCAGCGGCTTCGCCATTGGGCACGGCCACCCGGATCGCGGGTGCTTCATTCTTTACGCCAAAGGCGCGCCGCTGATGCTCGACTTCGCCAGCCAATACGTACCCAGCATGCGCGAGACATGGAATCACAACGGCGGACTGACCTTCAATCACGAGGAGACCGTGCGCCGATGTCCTGGTCGCGACAAAGACGGCTGCTTCTACCAGGGCAAGATCTGGCGCGATCATACGGTGGAGCCATTCACCAATTTACAGCCGGGCTGGGACCCGGACGCGACGAATATGGACGAGGTATTCGGCCGCATCACCGATTTCACCAGCCTGCCGACGGCCGACTATTGTGCACTGGAGCGCAATATCAGCACGCTGGACCGCGTGCCCTATATGCTGCCGGACACGCACCAACAGCTCATGCTTGAGGAGGGCGGTTCAGAGAGCGTGCGTCTGGAAAAACCTTTCACCTGGACACGGCGCTTCGTCTTCGTGAAGAGCCCGGACCCGCTGGGGCCACAGTACCTGGTGATGCGCGATCACCTTGGCGGCAATATCGAGTTAAACCCGGCGCTCAATCTCTGGTGTCTGGCTGACGCACTGGCGATGAATGGGCAGACGGCTACCTTCACCGGACAGCACGGCGTGAACCTGGATATCTACGTCGCGGAGCCGGCGGCGTTCACCCATCGCACGCATCAGGTCGGCCATACCAACGGCCGACAGATGAGCAAATATTACCAGCAAACCTTCGGCAAGCCGTTTAAAGAGGAACAGACGCTCTTCCAGATTCCACAGAAGCCCGGCGGCTATTTCGTCGCCCTGGTGCCGCGCCGGCATGCGGACGCAGTGCCGACATTCGCCAATGCGCTGAACGGTGAAGCGATCACCGTCAGCTTTGGCGGGCGGACC
>JAKIYB010000587.1:2485-2722 GCA_022708765.1 Armatimonadota bacterium
GGGAGGGAACACGACCGTTATCATGCTCGCCGAAGGTTCCGTGAAGCGTGGCAATGCCATACTGCTCGCGAAACCGGGGGCCGTGCTAGTGCCGTAGGGGGGTATCAAGTGAGAACTCATTTATATCTCTGCCTGACTCTGGTGTTTGTGTCACTTTTCGCGCGAGCAGATGGCGGCTTCTTCAACAAGTCGTTAACGATAGCGCATTCCGCCGATCAGCGCGCAATCCTCATTCGC
>JAKIYB010000588.1 GCA_022708765.1 Armatimonadota bacterium
CGCTGACTGAACGGCAGGCCGGTTTTTTCGTAAATATTTCCACCGCGTACGCACACCCGGCGAAAAACCAGTGGTATAATGATACAGACCAGCCATCGGATGATCAGGGGGTACCCATGTTGAGTTATCAGCAGACTGACCTCTGGACTCCACTGCCGGGAAGCTGGGAGGAAGCGGTGGTGCCAAACCTGCAGTTGGCGGAGATACTCCGCCGCGAGCGCGGCACGCCGCCTGACGACATCGAAGAGACCGACGCCGCCCGCCAGACGCCTTCCTCCACCGAGGCGCAGCCCATGTAGGCGCGTCCCCCCACCGCGCGGCATCCCCACGCACCGGCCTTCCGGCGCGCGCGGTTTGTCGGCCCGCGCGGACATCTCCCCCGCCAATCTCCCGCTATACTGTACTCAGAGCGCCTGCCATCCGGCGGGCGCTCGCGTGTGTCACGGGAGCGGGCAATGGAACACGTGGTGGGCATGGGGTTGGCGGCGGGCAGCGGCGTGCGCTTTCGCCCGTTAAGCTTGAAGGCGCGGGGCTACCTGCGCGCGAAGGCGGCGGTGCGCCTGTTGGGGCGGCGCGTGCTGGACTGGCTGGTAGCTATCCTGCAGCAGCAGGGCATTGACGACTTCGTCATGATCACCAAAGGCAAAGAAAACCGCTACCAGATCCGCAGCATGCTCGGTTACGGCGACGCGCTGGGGGTGCGGGTGCGCTACTCGCCCGTGACGCAGGATGCCACCAACTCCGGCAGCGCCGACGCCCTACTGACGAACCTTGACTACTTCGACATCCACGACACCGCCTTCGTCTTCCCCACTGACTCCGTGCTGGATATTGACCTGCCCGCGATGCTGGCGGCGCACCACCGTTCGAAGGCGGTGGTGACCATCGCCGCCGCGCAGCAGCCCGCCGAACTCATCGCCGGGCGGTATGGCCTGATTGATTGCGACGCGCGAGGACGGGTGCGCGGTTTCATCGAAAAGCCCACGCTGAGCGAAATTTACACACACTACGGCGTTGCCGCGGAGACGCCGGCGCTGCTGCCCCCGCTGGTGACGAACGCCGGCTTCTACCTGGTGGACGCGCTGGCGCTGCGCGAAATTGCCGACGATCCGGCGCTGCGCGCGCAGCGGACGCGACACCTGGATATCGGCGGCGACCTGCTGCCGTGGCTGGTGGAGCAGGGCTACCCCGTCTATGCCCACCGCATCGGGCGCATGGGCGACCTGGGCAATATCCCCAGCTACCTGGAAACGATGCTCGACGTGCTGCACGGGCGCTTTCAGTCGCTGTCCGCGCTGATGCCGCAGGTCTATCCGGACAGCGACTATGTGGTGATTGACCATGAAACGCTGGAGATGACCGATCCGGTGAGCAAACTGACGCTGTCGGAGAAGCTGGAGCGCGGGATGGTGGAACTGCAGCCGCCGCTGCGCATTGGCAAGTTCGTCCGTATCTACCCCGGCGCGCGGCTGGCGCACTGCAACATTGATGACGAGTGCGAAATCCGCGAGGGCAGCACCATCGTCCGCTCCTCCATCGGCTCGGGCTCCATCATTGGCCCCTACAGCACCATTGAGGATACCCTCACCGGCATCATGGTCGAACTACGTTCAAGTCGCGAAATGCCGGTGATGCTGCGCCGCTACGTAGCCATCGGTGACGAGGTGGTGCTGCGCGGCCCGGTGGAGGTGAGCGACGGCGTCACCATCTTCCCCCGCCTGCGCATCCCGGCCGAGATTCACATCCCCGCCGGCACGGAAATCGAAACGAGCGATCAGGTGGTGGAGCTGCTGTAAAGGAGGCGTCACTGGAGGGCGAGACTCCGTCGAGCCGTGGGCGTAGTAACACTATTCGCATCGCTACATACCTTTGACCGGGTGCCACGCGCATAGGTCCGTGAGTATTGATTCCCTGCGCCTACGCGCGCGGCTCGACGGAGTCTCGCCCTCCAGCAACATACCAGATACGCTCTATCCCGCCCACTCCTCGCGCAGCATCGCGTAGAGTTCCAGGTCCACGAAGTGGTCGTAGAGCCACTGAGCCTGGCGCAGGCAGCCTTCGTGGGTGAAGCCCAGGCGTTCAGGGATGGCGCGGCTGCGGCCGTTGCCGGTGGCGGCGGTAATTTCCACGCGGTTCAGGCGTTCCTCCACCAGCGCGTAGTTCACCATCGTCCGGCAGGCGCGCGTCATCAACCCCCGGCCCTGATATTCCGCGCTCAGCCAGTAACCGAGGGACGTTTTCCGATCGTTCCAGTTGATGGGGTGGATGCCGATGACGCCGGCAAGCTGTCCGCGCAGACGCAGGACCATCGTCGGGTTGCCGGTGTCGGCCTGCTCGCGCCGCATGCGCGCGATGAAGGCGTCAATCGTCTCCACCGTGCGCGTGTCATCCACCCAGGGCAGCCACGCCCGCAGGTGGGCGCGGTTGCGCGCCACCAGCGCGAAGAGCTCCTCGGCGTGCTCGTCGCCCAGCTCGATCAGGTCGGCGTCATCCGTCAATGTGTAGCGTAGCATGTCATGCTCCTCAATGCGCGGAGGTGGGTATCGGCGCCAGCCAGCGTTCCAGCAGCGTTTTCATCGCCGGATCTTCGGAGACGTTCGCGGTCAGCGGTTGCAGCTTGCCGTTGCTCTCGACAAGCGTCCATCCCTCCGTCTTCTCGAAGACGAGATCCAGGCGGCCCAGCACCACTCCCTGCTCGCCCGCCTGCGCGATGGGGACGCT
>JAKIYB010000589.1 GCA_022708765.1 Armatimonadota bacterium
CAGTTGCGGCAGGTGAAAGTGCGGTCTGCGGCGTCAGCGCCCGCGGTCAGCAGGATGGCCATCGCCAGCAGCGGCAGCCAGCAGTGAACGGGTGAAGGGTGGTTCATGGCATTTCCTCTTAATCATTTTCGACACGCAGACGCTCGTTCCGTGGCAGTCTGGCGGTTGCGTTCCGAGGTATTTTACGCTTTTTCGACTTCCTCGTGCGGCGTGCTGGCCACGCAATCTCGCTCGTCATATGCGTTGAGGAACCAGGTGGTGGCATGCGGCGGCAGCGAGGCTTCGATGCGGCCGTTTTCGGCGTCGTACCATGCGGGATAGCTGCGCCATTTGCGGTCGGTCCAGTGCCCGCGCGCGCGCGTGCAGCAGAGTTCGACGCGCGCAATCGGCAACGCGGCCCTGCAGTGTGCCCACACGGTACGGCCGTCGCGCCCGGAGTCATTCAGGCGCGGCAGCGGCGCGCCGCCGGCAAGCAGACTGTCCATGAAGGCGCCAATCTCGGCCGGCGCCCAGCCTTCAGCATGACCGTGGGGCATTTCGATGCGGATGCAAAGGGTGCGCGGGCCGATGGGCAACTGATAGGAGCGCTGCAGCGAAGACAGCGGGTAGGCAAAATCATTCGTGCCGCTCACCCAGCACATCGGCATCGCTGCCTGTCCCAGGTAGCGGGCGGGATCCCACAGTTCGAGCCAGTGCCGCACGTCGGCGGCGGGACGTTCGGGAAAATCGAAATCGCTCCAGCAGGAATCCTCGCCAAGGAAGCCGCAACCGTAGACCGGCGCCGCGCCGCGCAGTCGGTCATCAACGCCCGCCACAATGCTGGTGAGATAGCCGCCCCAGGAGATGCCGGTGACGCCGATACGATCCGCATCCACGCCGGGCTGCGCGGCGAGGAGCGAGTGACCGAGGAGCGCGGAGGCGATGGCATGATAGGTCCACTGGTCTTCAATCGGTTCGGCGATCTGGTCGAAGGACGCCCCCCACCCCGCCGGACCGCCGTGCGCGTGGCGCGCGTGGGAGCCGCCGTCGCGAACGACAGGCTGCGCCGGCACGCACCCGCACAAATCCATGGCGATGGCGGCGTAGCCGCGCCGGTTCCAGATACGCACCCATTCGTCAAAAGCGGTGCCTCCCCCGCCGTGCAGCAGCACCATAGCCGGGCACGGGGTCACCGCCGGCAGGCCCAGCCAGGCGAAGACGCGGGTCGGGTGCCCACGATAGGGCACCGATTCATAGAAGAGCGCGCGGACGCCTTCCCCCGCGAAGCCAGGCGCGGGAAAAATGGCTGGCGGCACGAACAACCGCGGCAGATCCCAGGTGACGGGCAGTATGGTCGTCGTCATCTCTCCTCCGATCTCGCAAGCTGATAGCGCACAAAGAGCACTTCATCCGGCGGCAGGGTCAGGCGCAGCGGGCTTGCCAGATCACCGAGATCGCGACGGTTCCAGATATCATCCAGCCGGCTGTTTAATGAAATGCCCAGCACCGCGGCATCGACGGTGATCTCGCGGGGGTGTTCACCGTCCCTATTGAAGATGCCGAACCAACCGCTGTCGGGCTGCGTGCGGTGCGGTGTCTTCCAGGTGCTGGTCCAGTCGGTATAGGTAACGAGGCGTCCGGTGACGCCGTTCTGGTTGCACGCGAGCATTTCCGGGTCAGTTAGCAATTGGAAGGAATAATCGTCGGTGCCGGGCAGATTGCCGCCCATGAAGAGCGGGGAGGCCGCGAGCGCGCGCATGGTCATGAAGGTGCGTTTTTGCGGCTCGTTCAGGCCGCTCATGCGGCGGGAGCCGCGCCCATTCATCAATATATGGCCGACCTGCTCGCCGGTGGCGGGATTCCACACCTGCAATTCGCCGAAGGGGATCATATCCATGTCGAGCCAGCAACCATCAGGCAGGTCATCGAATAGCGGCATGAGTGTCTGCCAGCGTTCGAAGACCCAGCGGAAATCCTCCCGATTATCCCAGATGTCGCCACTGGTGCGGATCATGTTGGCGTGGAAGTAGGACGGCCAGCCGTCGGGATCGTGGCCATTGCCCGGCGAGAGACTGAGGACGATGTCGCGGTCCACCTTCTCGATGGCGGTGACGACGGCATCCACCTCCGGCGGCGAGGGGACGATATCGTCGTATTTGATGAAATCCACCCCCCACCCCGCCAGCATTTCAATGATGCTATCGTAGTACGCCTGAGCGCCGGGACGGGTCATATTGATGCCATAGTTATCGCGGCACCATGAGCAGGTGTCGTCGGGATTGGCGACGTCGCGGGCATGCCGGTCCGTGCCGAAGATCGGGGTATTTGCTTCCACAGCGGCGCGAGAGATACCGCGCATCATCTGGATGCCGAACTTGACGCCGGCGGCATGACAGGCGTCGGCCAGCGGGACGATGCCGTCCGGAAAGAATCCCGGCGCGGGAACTGGCCGGCCGTAGTCGTCGAAACGGACGGTGAAAGCATCACCCTTGTCCGGAAATTCACGGTCGACAAGGTCATACATCCGATACCATCCGGCGTCAATGACAAAGTATTCGTACCCATACGGCTTCAAGCGTTCGACGAAGACGTGGAGATTTTCCAGCGCCCGGCGTTCGTTAATAAAGCAGCCGAAGCTATCGTAGCTGTTCCAGCCCATCGGCGGGCGGGGGGTGAGATGATGTAGGGATTCCGGCATGAGGCGCTCCCGGCATGATGCTGCTGTCAGTATCCG
>JAKIYB010000058.1 GCA_022708765.1 Armatimonadota bacterium
CCCCGCGCCCCGATCCCGCCCCGCGGGCACCGGAAGCGGCGCCGGACTACACCGCTTCGGCGCGCGACGATATGCTGCGCGTCGCGCGGGAAGAAGAGTTGGCGGCGATTGAGGAATCCCTCTCCAGCGCGCCGGGCGAGATGATCGCCTCCGTGGCGCGCCGCCGGCCGGACGTGGCGCCCACCGCCGCTGTGGCGACCACGACCGACAGCAACGCCGCCCACGCGGAAGAGCTGCGCAAAGCCATTATTGAAGATCTGCGCCGACGGAACGCGCCGGCCAACCCGAAGCCGGTCGTCATCCGCAATACCGAGCGCGACGCGCGCGCCGGCGTACTGGTGACGATCCATTAATCAGCCGCCAACCGGCGGCGATTCCCTGATGTTGATCCCCACGGGCCACATCACGGGTAAGTGAAGAGAGCGATGACGCTGGACTGGAAACAACTGAAAAGCGCGATAACCACCGCGATGCACGGGACGCGGGCAGCGAGCTGCCTGTTTGTCCTGCTCGCGGCCGCGCTCGCTCAGGCCGTCCAGCCCGTGGGACCGGCGGAAACCGGCGCCCCTGTATCTTTGCGCTCGTCGGTGACGCCGCTCTATCTGGAGAAATCCACCAGCCCCCACACGTTGAAGCCGGAAGACGGCTGGCAAGTCGGCGGCTTGAATACGAATTTCACGGTGGGCGGCATGAGCCTGTCCGGCGGCTATTATTACAGCCGCACGCTGGCAGCGCGGCAACTGCTTGACCCGCGCGAACCGGCGGCTTCGGCTTTTGATCAAAGCGCGCGCGCCGGCGAGGTACCGAGTTTCTTCCGCCTGTTCGACACCGGTCCAGGCCGTGGTGACGCCACTACCGACCAGATCACTTTCCAGCGCCTGAACTACAACAACGGCGGGCTGAACTTCAGCGGTAACTATCTGGAAGTCGGCAGCGATTTCAAGGGATTGGATTCGTTGAAGCAGCAATTGGCGGGCAGCGATCCGGCGACGGCGAAGGCGCTGGCGCTGGGGTTGAGCCAGCGCGACTACACGATGAATTACACCGGCGTGCGCGGGATGAATTTCACCTCAACATACAGCCAAGTGGATAATCAGGTGAAGGGGCACAAAGAAGACGGTCTGACCCGCACCACGGCGACTCACGGCATCGGGCTGGCGCTGGGCCAACGGCATAAGCTGGACTACACCGTCTCCTCGCTGACCGAAGAGTGGGATCCCGCGAAGAAGAAAGCAGATAAGGACGTCGACACGCAGTCGCTGCGTCTTTCCGGCGGCATGGGGCGCAAGTCGGAATTCGCCGTCGGGCAGATGCTCACCAGCACGACTACCGGCGGCGCGCGCTCGGACGTCAGCCAGCGCGACATGGCGGTGAAATGGAACGAGTGGAAATCGCTGGGCTTCAGCGCGGGCTACACCACAAAGGAAGTCGAGCAGACACAGGAGCGCACTGATACGCTGGCGCTGGATTTCACCGCGCCGCTCTCCAACGCTTTCAAACTGACCGGCAAGATCGCGCGCACCGACGTGGAAAAACAGGCCACCGGACAGACACAGGAACAGAACCTGCTCGATCTGCGGTTGACAAGCCAGCTCACGCCGCGCCTGCGGCTCACCAGCCAATACAAAGATACCGAAGCGCTGGATGCCAGCACGGAGAAGCTGCGCGATTATCAACTCGCCTATGCGCTGACCGAGCGCTGGAAAGCCACCTATCGCCTGACCAGCCTGGACCGCTCGAAGACGGGCGACACGAGCCGGGTGGAATACGGCGTCATCGGGCAGGTGGGCACAAAAGCGCAGCCGCGGCAATTGAGCCTGTACCACCGCGACGAAGAGCTGCCGGGTGACGCCACGCAAGGCCGCACCGTGTTGGCCTACGCGCAGCCGCTGGGCGGCGGGAAGTCGCCAATCGTGCTGCAGGTAAAAGTAGGCGACTACGATTACACCACACTGGGCGACCGCAAGGAAAAGGTGTTGCTGTCGGCGCAAATCCTCGCCATCAAGCCGACGCCGCGGTCGGCTTTCTCCATCGGCTATTATGATGGCCCGGTGGTGGGCACCGACGCCATCAGCTACCGCTCGTGGGGGCGCAAGCTGACGGCGAAACCGGACGCCGCCTGGCAGCGGACGGATATGGCCGCCTATGACGAGTTGGGCGGCGAGTTGACTCACGCGCTGACTGACCACACCAAGGTGATGGCCCGCCGCTATGCCGGTAATATCGAAGGCATCGGCGACCAGCAGACTACCGAATACGGCGCCGAGCAGCGCTTCGGCAAGCTGACGCTCACCGGCGGCCAGCGCGAGACGGAGCTGCCGGACCAGGCGGAGACGCAGGAGGAAAGCTGGTGGCGCGCGGCGCTGCCGCTGGCGCAAAAACTGCCGGCCTGGGCGGCGGGCTCGCTGCGCGTCACCCTCTTCAACGATGGCGCGTCCTGGGGTCTGAATACGGCGCCGGCGTGGAGCGCCAAGCCGACCCCCGGCCTGGAAGTAGGCCGGCGCAACGTGCTGATCGGCGGCAAGCGCGTGGACGGCGAAGACGCCCGCTACGCGACGATGCTCGGCAGCCGGTTCTTCCTGCAGGGCAGCTACGAGCGCAACCCGAACAAACCGAATAACGCCAACGAAGTGGACGCCGTGCGCCGCGGGCTGTGCCACTTGGCCTTTGCCGCCTCTCCGAAAGTGACGCTCTTCGCGCGCTATATTGATGAAGGGACGCTGGACGGTGCCACCGCCGCGCGCACCCGCAGTCTGGGATTCGTCGGCGCCTTCTCCAAACAGGAGCGGCTGCAACTGCAGGTGGATCTGGTGCGGAGGACGGCGCAGGCGTCTCCGCTGACCGGCGTTGCTTACACGCTGGAATACGAGCGCGCGATGGACGCCGATAACAGCCTGGCGCTGAAAGCCCGTCTCGACGCGAAAGAGTTCACGAAGCCGGAAGACCGCCTCCGCCTGGAGTGCAGTTATCGGAAGGCGTTTTAAAAGTTGGAGCGCGGACATCATATCCGCTCGTAAGTGCCCATGATCTCCATCGTCATCCCCAGCCTGAATAAGCTGCCGTACACGCGCCGCTGCCTGGATAGCCTGCTGCTGACGACTGGCGCCGAGTTCGAGTTCGTCATCGTGGATAATGGTTCGACGGATGGGACGGCGGAGTATCTGCTGGACTTTCGCCGGCGGACCGCGGCGGCGGGCATTCCTACCACCGTGCTCTTCAATGACCGCAACGTGGGGGCGTGCACCGCGCGCAACCAGGCCATCGGGCTGTGCCGGGGATCGGAGATCGCCTTTCTCGATAACGACATCGTGCTGCGCGACCGCCGCTGGCTGGCGGTACTGCGCGAGGCGCTCTACAGCGATGACCGCATCGCCATGGTGACGCCGAAGCTGCTCTTCCCCTTTCCGCCGTATAACATCGAGCACGTGGGCATCGCCATCTCGCCCAACGGGCGCGTGGGCTATCCCGGCCGCAACGCACCGAAGGATGACCCCGCCTACAGCACCCGCTGCGAACTGCAGGGCTCGGCCAGCGCGTGCATTCTGGTGAAGCGCGCGGTGCTCGACGAGGTGGGCGGCTTCGACGAAGTGTATAATCCCGTGCAGTTCGAAGACCTGGACCTGGAATACCGCATGAAAGCGTGTGGCTACATCCTCGTCTACGAGCCGGCGGTGGAGATGTACCACTTCGAAAACGTCACCACCGACAACACCCCCGGCCTCAACTTCAAATACCAGACGGTAAAGAACCTTCTCGAATTCAAGCGCCGCTACCAGGCGGTCTTCAGCCAGGAAGGCGGCCCCGCCGACGAAACGCTGGCCTGGGAAGAACTGCCGAAGCGGCGGATCGAGGAGATCGGGGAGTTGGAGGTGCGGGATTGATGTAACCGCAGAGCGCGCAGAGGAGTTCTGGTATAATAGCACAGAGGTACCGTCACCATGCGCACATTTAAAGTTTTTCAGGAACCGGCGGAAGAAGGCGGCTTCACCGTCACCTGCCCCGCGCTCCCCGGCTGCATCAGCGAGGGGGACACGCGCGAGGAAGCGCTGGCGAATATCAAGGATGCCATCGAAGCTTACCTGGAGACACTGCGCCGACACACCATTCCCATGCCAGTTATCGAAGTTGCCTTCATCAAAGTTGAGATATAAGGGCTGCTTTTCGCTACGCGGGAAACGGATCATTGAAGTCGATACGCGCACCGGTTTCCCTATCGGTGTATTCCCAGGTATTATCCCCTGCGGCATGTGCATGGCCGGTTCGGCGCTCAACGGCCAGCTGCGTGAAGGTAAAGCGATACTCCCCCAGCGAACCGAACGGCACTCGCAACGCATACCCATCATCTGACTTAGTAAGGTGGATCTCGACCGCCTCGCCGGCGCCTAGACTGCCGGGTTGCACGGAGAGAATGGCCGGGTCGAATCCGCGAAAGCCCGTACGATACAGCGTATTGTCTCGCCGGAGATTGGACACCCCCGCGAAATGCAGACGGAAGAATCGAGTGCCGGCCGGCTCCGTGCCAGCGATGACAAATTCAACCCATGCGCCGGCATCGTCCAGCCGAATCGCAATCAGACGACAATCGAGGTAGGCGATATCGCGGACAAATGCGTGCGGGTCATCAACCAGAATGGCCATTGATGCTCTCCTTTCTATAATATAGCAAGCCGTTGGGTGTTTCACAATTGCATATGAGAAGGAATCATTTGCCTTGCCGCGAATAACACAAAATAGCACATAATGTAACAAGCGAGGGCATCAGCTATGACCGAGCGCAAAATCCGCGTAGGCGTGGTGGGGGTGGGCCGGGGGCAGAGTTTTGCTTCCGGAGCGACGGACGTGACGGGGATGGAGCTGGTGGCGCTGTGCGACACCTGGGAGGAGCGCCTGCTGGAGGTGGGCAAGCGCTACGGCGTTGCCACCTACACCGATTACGACAAGTTCCTCGAGCACGACATGGACGCCGTGGTGCTGGCAAATTACTTTCACGAGCACGCCCCCTTCGCTATCAAGGCGCTGGAGGCGGGGAAGCACGTGATGAGCGAAACGGCGAGCAACGCCACGCTGGCCGAGGGGGTAGCGCTGTGCCGCGCGGTGGAGCGCACCGGCCTCACCTACATGCTGGCGGAAAATTATCCCTACACCATGTTCAACATGGAGATGCGGCGGGTGTACCGCACCGGCGAGATCGGCGAGGTGACCTACGCCGAGGGGGAGTACAACCACCCGATGGCCCCGCGCGACCGCGCCGCCATTTCGCCGGGCGTGAACCACTGGCGCAACTGGCTGCCCTCCACCTATTACTGCACCCATGCGCTGGCGCCGCTGATGTATATCACTGACACCATGCCGATGAAGGTGAACGGCCTTTCCATCGCCTGCCGCGAGGTGGACGCCGAGGTGGCCCGCCGCGCCGACCCCGGCTCGGTCATCCTCTGCCGCATGGACAACGGCGCCGTCTTCCGCATCTTCGGGCTACTGCTGCCCGGCCACAGCAACTGGTACCGCGTGCATGGGGTGCATGGAGCGATGGAGATCACCCGCGGCCCCGGCTACTTTGGCCCCGGTCAGGTGCGCGTGTGGCACGACCACTGGGATCGGCCCGAGGGCGTGCCGCTGGAGCGCGTCTACACCCCGGACTGGCCGGAGCACGGTGACCTGGCCAGCCGCGCCGGCCATGGCGGCGGCGATTTCTGGACGAATTTCGCGTTCGCCAACGCCATCCGCGACGGCGTGCCGCCCTTCCTCGACGTCTACCGCGGCGTGGCGATGTCCAGTGTGGGCATCCTCGCCTGGAAGAGCGCGCTGCAGGACGGCGCCCCCTTCGACATGCCGGACTTCAAAGACGAAACGTCTCGCGCGGCTTACGAGAACGACCACTGGTCCCCCTGGCCGAAAGACGCCGGCCTCGGCCAACCTCCGCCGAGTATCCTCGGCTTCGTGGAGCCGACCCCGGAAGGCCTGGCGGCGGCGCGAAAGGTGTGGGCGGACGTGGGGTATACGGGGGAGTAAATACAGCGTTTCGTTAAGTTATATCTTCCAGTGGTAGGTAAGAGTCTTGTAGGGAATGTCCCGCCGTGGCATTCCCGACGGTGCGCTGTTGAGTCCGCCACCAAGCTATATTGTCCAATCGCATCCGCCTATACGTTACCCAGGGAATGCCACGGCGGGACATTCCCTGCAAGACACTTCAGTTTGCGCACAACAGCACGGTACATCGTAAAGATTTACATCGAATAGGCATTACTCAGTCAGCAAAGCCGCGCACACCGCATCCAGCTCCGCGCTCCGTTCGCTGATAACCTGCTCCGCTTTACGGCGGATGGCCGCCAGATTGCGCGGGCTGGCGTTGTCGAGCATGGCGTCCACGTCATCCAGCGGGAACTGGATGCGGTAGTAATGCCGGTCGCCGCTGGGGTTGAAGTTCGCGAGGATGTGGCGAATCTGGTAATCAATGGTGTCGTTATAGCCGTCCGGCACCAGCGTGAGTAATTGCTCCGCCCACTGCAGCACCCCCCAGCGCCTCACCCGCTCATACCGAATCGGCCGCGCCACCATGCCGGTGCCCAGCGACAGCAGCACAACCGGTTCCCCCGCGCGGCCGGTGCTCAGCAGTTCGGCGTAGGCGCACATTGCCTGATTGGCGATGAAGGCGCCGGCGTCGGTAAGCACCAGTGCCAGCGTCCCGTCGCGACTGGCCACGCGCAGTGGGGGCGCGAACATCGGCGCGGAGCTTGCCACCTGCACCATCTCACGCAGCAGGAAATCTCGCCCCGGATCGCGCCGCGCTTCGGAAGATTTGAAGAAGTAAACCCTGCGCTCCTCCAGGTCATAGCCGGGGATAAGCAGATCCGTCAGAGATTCGCTCAGCCAATGCTCGCCGAAGGTGTCCGCCAGGAAGCGCGTCAACCGCCGTCCTGAGTAACGCGGCGCCACCAGTCCGTTCAGCGAACGTACCCGCTGCGGCGAGGGGGCGCGAAAAATCTCCGCGCCGACTTCCTCAAAGATGCTCACGATATCCGCGGCGGCGTAGCGCGGGCGGCCTGTCCCCCCCGGCGCCGCCAGGCTGGCAGCCACCAGCGCCCCGGTGGAACTGCCGGCGATGAGGTGGAAGAGCGCGCTGGCGGGCTGTCCCGCGCGCCGTTCGATCTCGGCGAGTACCATCGCCGGAATCATGCCGCGAATGCCTCCGCCATCAATCGTCAACACATGGACAGCCATTGCTCGCATGGTCAGTATTCCCCCGACCACGGGTGGCAGGTGTCGCGAAGCCGCGACGTATGATCATTTCTCATGCCACCGTCACGCATTGCCGCGCGATGAAGGCGGAACGCTGAGCGGGGAGGACCATCGGATGGCGACACTCTTGCATATCCTGGCACACCCGCACCCGGAGGCGTCGCAGACGACGCGCATTTCCAACGCGTTTCTCGAGGCGTATCGCGCCGCCCACCCCGGCGACACCGTGGAGGAGGTATCGCTCTTCCAGGAACCGGTGAGCTATCTCAGCGCGACACATCTCGCCGCCATGAGCAAGCACGAGCACCCGGACACCATGACTCCGGAGGAAGCCGGCGCCTGGCAGGAGATTCTCGGCTACCTAGATCTGTTTTGCGCGGCTGACAACTACCTGGTGACCGCGCCGATGTGGAACCTGGGCGTGCCCGCCGTACTGAAGGCCTACATTGACCAGATTCTGCAGCCCGGTTACACCTTCCGCTACACCGGACCGGGCATGGCGGAGGGGCTGTGCATCGGAAAACACATGGTCATCATCAGTTCGCGCGGCGGCGTCTACAGCATGCCGGTAATGCGGGAGATGGAGATGTGCGTCCGCTACCTGCGCGCCATCTTCGGCTTCATCGGCATAGAGATTGTAGACGAACTCGTCGCCGAGGGGCTGGCCATCGTCGGCGCGCGCCAGCAGGATGAGATTCTCACGCCACTGCTGGCGCGCGCCGGGGAATTGGGGCGGACATTTGATGGGCGGGAGTTTAAGCAGGCGGCGTGATGATTAAGGTTTCACATATAGCTCGGTTTGGAACCCGGCCATAGCCGGGTTCCAAACCGAGCTATTCCCGTACCCGTTTACTCCCCCGCCGCTGCCTGTTGTTCGCCGGATGGGCCGGCGCCGTCGCTGGTGGCAGTGATGCGCGGGCCTTCGGCGCTGAGGGGTTCCACGAAGGCGAGGGGCAGCACTTCGTCCATATGCGCGACCGGGATGATTTCCAGGTCGCGCTTCACGAAGTCGTGCACCTCGGCCAGGTCCGCTTCGTTATCCCGCGGGATGAGCACGCGCTTGAGGCCGGCGCGGTGGGCGGCCACCAGCTTGTCGCGCAGGCCGCCGATGGGCAGCACGTGGCCGCGCAGGGTGATTTCCCCGGTCATCCCCACATCCTTGCGCACCGCCACGCCGGTAAGCGCGCTGATGACGGCGGGGTGGCGCCCGCCGGCACGTGGATGTGCAGGTCGTATTTCTTATAGAACTCCTCTTCCAACCCCAGCGCCTGGGCGCGGGAGCGCGCGTAGGTGAGGGCGGCGCGGGCGGATTCCTTCATTACGTCGCCCAGCGAGCCGGTGAGGATGAGCTCGCCCCGGCCGGGGATGAGCGACACCTCGATGGGCATCGTCTCGCCACCCACCGGGGTGTAGGCCAGCGCGGTGGCCACCCCCACCTCGTCCTGCTCCTCCGCCAGTTGATGGCGGAAGCGCCGGGGCCCGAGAAAATCGGCAAGCTGCGCCGGGCGCACGCGCGCGGTGATGGGCTTGCCTTCGGCGTAGCGCCGGGCGATCTTGCGGCAAACCGTGCCGATTTCGCGCTCCAGGTTGCGCACGCCAGCCTCGCGGGTATAGGCGGTGATGATCGCCTTCAGCGTATCCGGCGGGAAGTGCGGTTTATCCTCCGGCAGGCCGTTTTCGCGGCGCTGGCGCGGCACCAGGTAGCGTTTGGCGATCTCCAGCTTTTCCACTTCGGTGTAGCCGGGCAGGCTGATGATTTCCATGCGGTCCTGCAGCGCCGGCGGGATGGGCTCCAGCATGTTCGCGGTGCAGATGAAGAGCACCTTGGAGAGGTCGAAAGGAATCTCCAGGTAGTGATCGCTGAAGGCGAAGTTCTGCGCCGGGTCGAGCACTTCCAGCAGCGCCGCCGAGGGGTCGCCGCGGAAATCCATGCCCAGCTTGTCCACTTCGTCCAGCATGAAGACGGGATTATTCGTCCCCGCGCGACGGATGCCCTGGATGATACGGCCGGGCAGCGCCCCGACGTAGGTGCGCCGATGGCCGCGGATTTCCGCCTCGTCGCGCACCGACCCCAGCGAGATGCGGATGAACTGCCGCTGCATAGCGCGGGCGATGGACTGTCCCAGCGAGGTTTTTCCCACGCCCGGCGGGCCGACGAAACAGAGGATGGGCCCCTTCATGTCCGCCTTCAACTTGCGCACCGCCAGGTAATCGAGAATGCGGTCCTTCACCCGCTCCAGGTCGTAGTGATCCTCATTGAGAATCGTCTGCGCTTCCAGGATGTCGAGGCGGTCCTCCGAACTCTTTTCCCAGGGCAGCTCGAGGATCCATTCCACGTAGGTGCGGGCGACCGTATATTCCGGCGACGCGGGATTGATGGTATCCAGCCGATCCACCTCGCGCGTGGCGACCTGACGCGCTTCCTCGGAGAGCGGCGCCGCTTTCAGCTTCTCGCGCAGGTCCTGCACTTCGGGGCGCAGACCGCCCTCCATCTCGCCCAGCTCGCGCTGGATGGCCTTCATCTGCTCGCGCAGCACGTATTCGCGCTGCGTTTTTTCCATCTCCGTCTTCACCGACTCCTGAATACGGCTGCCGATTTCCAGGATTTCGATCTCGCGGTTGAGCAGTTCGGTGAGGCGGCGCAGGCGGGCGCCAACCTCATTGAGCTCCAGCAATTCCTGCCGCTCGTTCAGCTTCAGGTTCAGCGTGGAGGCGATGATATCCGCCAGGTGGCCGGGATTGCGCACGCTATTGGCGAAGACCAGCAGATCGTCCGGCAGATAGGGCGCCAGATTCACCACGCGCTCAAACAGCGCCAGCACATGGCGCACGGTGCCTTCCAGCTCGATATCTTCGGCGGGCACGATTTCCGGGATCACTTCGATGCGCGCGCGGTAATACGGTTCTTCCTGGACGATTTCCAGCAGGCGGATGCGCTGCAGTCCCTGCACGATGAGGCGCATCGTGCCATCCGGCGCGCGCAGCATTTTGGCGATGCCGGCGGCGGAGCCGATGGGATAGATATCGTCGGGCGTCGGCTCCTCGGCGTCGGTGCTGATGGCGAAGAGGCCAATAATCTTATCGCTTTCCAGCGCGTCGTTGATGAGCTGCACCGAGCGCGGCTTGCCCACCGACAGCGGCGAGATGGTACGCGGAAAAACCACCGTGTCGCGCACCGGCAACAGCGGAATCTCGCGCGGGATGCTGATCTCCCCTTCGCCGGCAAGATCATCGCTGGCGAAATCGGGGCTGCCCCCATCGTTCATGGCCGCCAGCTCCCAGAGCAGGCCGCTCCAGACTTCCTCCATGGGCTCCTCATTTCTCGTTCACACCACCCGACGGACCGGGCGGTCTCACACCGGCAATGTCGTGCCGTCACTCATTCAATCGCGTCATGCTTCTCTTCCACGGTGATCATAATCCGCCGCGGTTTCGGCTGCGGAATCTTTGGCAGCACCACATGCAGGAAGCCGTCCTGATACCACGCTTCCGTCGCTTCGGCGTCCACCGGCACGTCCAGCGGCACCTCCAGCTCAAACTCCCCGAAGGCGATCTCCATCTGCTGATAGTTGCACTTCGGCGGCGCGCAGGGTTCCGGACGCATGCCGTGCAGCACCAGCCGGTTGTCCTCGATGCGCAGGTCCAACGCATCGCGGCTGATGCCGGCGACCTCCACCAGCACGCGAATGCTGTCCCCCGCGTCATAGACGTTGCTGGGCGGCGACCAGCGCTCGCGATAGATGACGAACGCCGGCCCGCGCGCCCGGCTGTAGTGCTCGAAGAAACGGTCAAAATCTTCCTGGATCTTCTCGAAGGAATCCCAGAAGCGTTTTCGACTGGTACTCATCATGCGCACTCCCGCCGTCCGAACTTGGAAGGACGGCAGTATCTATTATAGAGGAAGGCGGGCGGTTTGTCAGGTTGAGGAACGGACCATTACGCGAGAATCGCTGTTTCCACCGGAATAGACCGCGCATGGTCGGCCTCGGTTCGTCCATGCGCGGTCTATTCCGGTGACTATCCCACCTCCACATCCGGCCGCAGGCTCAGCATCGTCAGGCCGGTGGGAACTTTCGGGTAGAAGTAGGTGGATTTCTGCGGCAGGCGGATGCCGGCCTGCGCCAGGGTGAAGACATCCGCTACCGGGGTGGGATTGAGGAAAATGGCGGCATCCACTTCGCCGCTGTCCACGCGGGCGACGGCGTCCGCAGGATGCACGGTGTAGCGGATATTCGTCTCGACCGACGCCTCGCTGTCGGGATCGAGGGCGAAAAGCGGATCGGTGATGCGCTCCTGCAGCGCCTGTACATCCAGCACCGGCAGGCCGTTGCGATACCCGCGTGGGCTGGTGAGCAGTGTATACCGGCCTTCGGTGTACCAGAGGAAAGCGTGCATCTCGCGGTAGTTCGCCAGCAGGGCGGGCACCTGATCGGGATGCGCCACCTCCACCTGCTCCAGACTGAAAGCAAGGCCGGCTACCCGACAGAACGCCGCCGTCATCTCCGGGGTGAGCAACAGCAAGCGGTGGGTGGGCAGTACCAGCAGGCCGGGGTCGTGCACGTCCACCAGCAGCATCATCGCGTAGTTGAAGCCGGCGGTCTCCGGGGCGTCGGGATAGCGCGCGCAGAGCTCGTTGCGCATTGCCAGCAGCGTCTCGTAGCGGTGATGGCCGTCGGCGATGAGGATTTCGCGCGTGGAGAGCGCTTCACTGATGGCGACGTTCAGGCCGGAGTCGCCGCTGCGCCAGAGGGTATCGTCAAAACCGTGGCCCTGAGCCGTCGCCAGCGGCACATCGGCGCGGGCGCGATCCAGCAGCGCCGGCAAGTCGGTATGCGCGCTGTCGAACAGGCCGAAGACCGGGCTGAAGCTGGCCTGGCAGGCCTGCATCAACTTCAACCGGTCCTCTTTGGGCCCTTTCAGCGTGCGCTCATGCGGAAGAATCTCACCCTTCTCGAACGGCTGCAGGCGCACGGCGGCGAAAAAGCCGCTCCGCCCGCGCGCTTCGCCGCTCCAGGTATAGCGCTGGGTGTGCGGATAAAACGCCGGCGCGTTTTCCAGCGCCAGCGTGCCCTCACTCAGCCACGCGTCCAGCGTCGCCTTCGCGCGGGTGTAACGATTATCGGCGGGAGTGTCGGCGGAACTGGTGGCGCCATATTCGAGACGGATGACGTTATGTGGGTCGCGGTCGTAGAGCGCCGCCTGCTCCTCGGCGTTGATGACATCGTACGGCGGCGCCAGCAGCGGCGCGAGGTCGGGTGAAGCGGCATATCGTAGTGCGCGGAAGGGGCGGACAGTGGCCATGGACGTCTCCTTCAATCGCCCTTAGCATACCGGGAAATCGCCTGTTCTGGCAAGGTTAAAAGCGCCGCTGCACCAGGATCTCGTAGACGAGGAAGCCCGCGTAAGTCGCGAGCGCGGCGATGATAAGCAGCAGCAGCACGATGACCCACACCGGCGTCTTCTTCTCGGCCGGCGGCGTCTCCAGTATCTCCCGGCACTCCGGGCAGACGAGAATCGCTTCCGGATACAATGCGCCGCAGCGCGGGCACCGATTCGGCGTGATGAGCGGATCGGACATGACAGTGATTCCTTGCCGCGATGGCGCGCTAGGGTACCATGACAAACTGGTCGTTGCGCTTGAAGGTGTGCGTGCCCCAGAGCACGCGGCCGGTAACGGTTTTACCGTCGTAGGCGGTCACGCGCACTTCGGAGACAGGCTCCACGACATCTTTGCTTTTCCGCACCACGAAGATGGCATCGTTGACGCGCAGATTGGGATTTTTAAACTTGAAGCTGACGGGGACGCTGTGATCCACCGGTCCGTCGGCGCGCACGACCTCAGCGAAAATACGAGCGGCGCGGCGAAGGGCGGCGGCTTCCAGCGTACCCTCCAGGTTGGCGTTTTTCCCATCTTCCAGCTTGCCCAGCGCGGCGGGGTCATTCAATTCATCCTGCGCGCGCCAGGGACCCTTCGTCTTGCGCTGGGCGATGCCCGCGCAGACGCCGCCCATGCCGGTCACCATATCCATCCACACCAGCGAGGCGTCCACCGCGGTGCCATCGGCCTCCGCCAGGCTGGCGGCGCCGCCGGCGGGCACCTCGTTCAGCGCTATCGAGACCGTGTAGCGCGGTTGCGCGGGCGGCAGCACTACCGCTATGTCATTCAGCGTCTCTTTGTCATCTTTTTTCTCATCATCAGCGGGGAGGCGGATATTTGCCGGCATTGGCGGCATCGGATATTCGGCATCCGGCAGCACCACCACACGCCCGCCGGTGGTATTCACCAGCATGATGGACATGAAGGGGTGCAGCCAGGCGCGGGCGTGCAGCGCGCTGGGGTCCAGCGCCAGCGTCACCCCGCGCGGCTCGCTCAGCGCGGGCATGGGTTTTTCTTTCAACGAATTCCCCAACTTCATCAGGCGGTCTTTGCGGCTCTGGGAGTCGGGGTGCGAGGCGAACCAGCCGAGAATGGGCGTTTTCGCGTCGCCG
>JAKIYB010000590.1 GCA_022708765.1 Armatimonadota bacterium
GCGATACGGCATCCAGGCGCGGCAGAGCTGCATCCTCGATCGCTCACTGGCCTTCTCGAAATGGCGCGCGTATGGCGAAAACGCCTACGGCTGGACGGAGAACCTGGCGAAGCATCCCGTGACCGACGGCCTGAAGCGCATCTACTACCCGATGGCCAACACCCGCTGGGACGACTGTTATACCACCCCGCCGCTGGTCTGCGATACAAACTGGACACCCATCGTGAAGGCAATGGCGGGCGCCCGCGCCGGCACGCTGGTGGACGGCGAGTGGTTGTACGAGCCGGACGGCAAAGGGGAACTGGTGCTGGCTGCGGTGCGGCCGGTGGGCAAAGGCCGGCTGGGCGTGCTCACCATCAATCCGTCCTACATTCACCGCCTCGGTTATCTCAAGCTCACCGGCTACGGGTATGGCGAGATGAGCTACGGAGTCATTGACGGCATTATCCTGAAAAAGGGCAACGGCGAGGTGCCCAGCGACACCGGCGCGCTGGTCAGTCGGCTCTATACGTGGCTGGCCGCCCCGTCGGCCGCCGCCGGCTTCGGCGGCTATCAGGCCGGCGATCCCGTCGAGCAACTTGCTGTGCCCCAGACCGACGAGCAGAAGGCCTTTTCGCCGGTGCTCGATCCCGATACCATGCTCATGCCGACGTCGTGGCGGCACCGGCCGATGCCCTACAAGCTGAACGGGGTGACATATTATCCGGAGTTCCGCGACCCGCTGGTGCAGGGCGAAATCAAATTCTTCAAAGCCCTCGTCGGCGCGCATTCAGAATACAGCGACGGCGCCGGCAGCGTGGAAGCATACGCCGCCGCCGCGAAAGCCGCCGGCTACAGCCTCATCGTCTTCACCGAAAACTTTGAGCGGCTGAGCCAGGGCGATTGGGAGAAGCTGGTCTCCGCTTGCGCGAAGAACAGCACGGACGAATTTATCTGCTTGCCCGGCTTCGACATCATGGATCCGGACAACAACCACTTCATTCTCGTCGCGCCGCCGACGTATCCGCGCGCAAGCTGGCTCAGCGCCGATGGCAAGCGGCTGGTGAAAACGCAGATGATCAATCTGCTCTGGTATAACCACACGGTGGTGGCGCATCGGCCGGAAACCTCTCCGCTGCCGTATGAGCGGCTGAAGCATTTCCAGGGGCTGACCGTCTACACCTATCGCAACGGCAAAGTGGTGGACGCCGGTATCGGCGCCTACGCGTGGCAGGTGATGAACGGCTCCAACCCGCACCCCGTGGTGGTGCATGAGACCTTCAGCCCCGCCGAGGTGGCCGTGGCGGCGAAGGGCGGTTTCCAGCAGATCATGCCGTCGGATACCGTGAAAAACGCCGTAGATTATTTCCGCGTAGGCACCGGCCACTACTTTGAGTGCCCGGTGCGCTTCCTTATCAGCGAAGGGCCCATCGTTACCAACTGGGTGGTTAACCCGAAGGATTTCGGGCCCGCCGAAGAGGGGCGCATGCACTTCCGCGTAGACATCGGCGTAAAGAGCGATGCGCCGCTGGCCAGCGTGGTGTTGTACGACGGCTACACGCCCATTCGCCGCTGGCTGCCGAACACGACGGAGTTCGCCGTCCGCGCCGATTTCCAGCACGGCAAGCAGTATGACCTGTTCCTGGTGGCGGAAGACAGCAAGGGCCGCCGGGTCATCACGTCCTCCATGCGCACGGTGGCCGGGCGCTATCATAACCGCTGCGCCGACCGGCAGAACTGGCTGGGCGACGTGGGGGGCTATTATACCGGCACCGACCTGCCGTACAGGCTGAATCTTTTCATGCCCGTGAAAGGCACGGACGAGGGCAGCAGTATCTTCACCGGCACCCCCGGCGCCAGCATGGCGGTGAAGTATAACTATCCGTTCACCACCAACGACGTGGTGCTCACTGAAAGCATCCTCGATGAGAAATACGTGACCGCCATCTTCAAGGACGTCGGGTACGATGCCATGCCCAGCCAGGCGAGCAAGCCGTCCTCCGTCTACAGCGGCAAGGTGCGCACGTGGAACTTCACGCCGGGCAAGGACAAAGCGCCGAATCCCACCATCTTCGAATACGACATCACCCTCAAGCGCGATGTGCAGCCGGCCAACCCCGCCGGGCTCTTTCCGGCGTTCACTCACCCGTTCGGCAAGCGGTATGCCTGGTTCGAGAAAGGCAAATTCGTGACGGGAGAAATCACTCCGCACTCCGCCTTCGACATCCCGGTCGGCGGCATGGTGGGCAACATTATCGCCCTCAGTGACGGCCTGCGGCTGGAGAACGGCCGCATCGGGCTGAAGCCGCCGGCGGGCCATCCGGCGGTCATCCCAGCCGGCACGCGCTTTACCGCGCGCTTCATCTATTCCGCCAGCAAGATGCCCTCCTTCGCCGCGCAGTATTACTTCGATGGGCAGGAAGAGGCGTGGCTGCGTGCGATGGGCTTCGCGGAGAAGCTGCCATACACGCTGAAATTGACCCGCGGCAAGCTCACCGGTATCCAGTATCTCGCCGGCATTACCCCCGCCAACGGTGGCGCCGCCGGCGAAGTGACGGCCACCGCTGACATCCCCTGCACGATTCCGCTGCGCGTGAGCGGGGTGAACCCGCGCTGGCCGGCGGGCATCTGGCGCGAGGGTAGCGGCATCGTCTACACCGGCGTCTTCGAAGGCAGCGCCTACCCGCGCCTGGATGTGGCGGTGAAAGGAAAATTCGTCGCCG
>JAKIYB010000591.1:0-343 GCA_022708765.1 Armatimonadota bacterium
GATGCCGACCAGCCACTTATCCGATGTTTTCATTGCCAGATCCTCTGGGGAAGAATGGTCCGTCAGAGACTATTATACCATGAGGTCAGCGCCTACCCTTTCGACTCCAACCGTGTCATGTCCGTATTGCTTGGCAATCCGCCCCTTCGCCGGTATAATGGAGTCAATTGCATGCGCATGAATTCCCATGCGCCTTGTGACCGCGCGGGAGGCTTCCCATGCCAAGGTGTGCGCTACTCGTCTGCTGTCTGCTGCTGGTTTGCCTCGGGGTGTTGGGGCGCGCCCAGGCGCCGGAGCCCGCGCCGGCCATCGTCTCGCTCGCGGATTACGGGCCCATCGCCAC
>JAKIYB010000591.1:473-2699 GCA_022708765.1 Armatimonadota bacterium
CCCCGCCGATGCCCCCGCCGGCTGGAAGCCGGAGAATATCTCGCAGGGCGCCTGGCGCAAGCCGGATCCCCCGGCCCCGGCGAAGCAATGGGGCTACACCACCGGCATCACTATCGTGGATGCCCGCGGCGGGATGATGACCGTCTCCGTGCCGCAGATGACGCCCCTCACCATCGAGCGCAACCTGACCATGGCCGAAGGACAGAGCGCCGGCCACTGGGGCTACCTGCCGATGGCGCAGTTGAACAACAGCCTCATCCGCGGCACTACCAGCTATCACGACTGGGTAGTGGAGGGCGTGAAAGCCGGCAAGGCGCGGCGCGTTTACGTGTCTACCCTCCGCGGGCTTTTCCCCGGCATGTTCGTCAATACGCTGGGCGGCAACATGAACCGCCTGTATATTCAGTCGCTGGGGTATGACGCCGAACGGCAGTTGCCCTACGTGGTGGCGGATGTGGACGCCGACATCGCCGAGGGGGCGCTGCTCTCCAATAAGACTCATGCCAACGTCATCCGCATGGACACCTACTCGCACACCGAGAACCAGACCTTCGACATGATGCTTAGCCGGCACAACTATTCGCAGGGCGACAACTACATGTATTACGCCGGCTTCCGCTATATGGGCGACGTGCATTCCACCGCCGGCGACGAAAACGGCGTGCTTTACGCCGCCTTTCCCGTCAGCATGATGAACATCTTTCGCGGCGCGGTAGAGACCTTCACCCCACAAACCGCCGAATTGAAGTATCGGGGGGCGACAAACGCGCACACACTGGCCTCCGGGCGTCCCATCATCAACATGAATCCGGCGAAGTGGGTCACCGCCGGCAGCGCGCACATCATCCATCCCGGCGGGGCGCTCATCGGCTACGCCGACCGCGTGCGGTCGTATGACGCGCCGTGGACGAAGGAGGTGGTGGGCCGCTATATTGCCATTGACGAGCCGGACGAATACGTGCCGGGGTCGGACAGGGTGCGCCGCTGGTACTACATCGCCGGCTTCGGTGAGAAAGACGGACTGAAATGGCTGAGCATCCAGCGCCACTGGTGGGGAGCGAAGAACAACGTCAGCATCACCCGTCTGTATAACCCCGCGCACTATACAACCGGCATGGAGCGGAAGGACGCGAAGCCGCTGAAGTATATCATCGCACCCGGCGCCAACGTTTACGATGTCGCGCGCGGGGTGCGGGACGACGGCCAGTGGGGTGGGCAGTATGTGAGCGGCGCGCTCGACCGCATGGTGAAGCTGTCACCCGGTCCGCACCTGGGCACGGCATTTGACTTCGCGCCCGGTGATCCGATTGAGCAGGCGATGGGTCCGGACCCCTTCAAGCCCATTCCCTTCCGTTCGTGGCTCTTTGAGAACGTGCCGGGCGTCTTCCCCGCGCCAGTACTTGATGTCGCCAATCATGGCGCGACAATGCGCCATGCGGTGCTGACGGTAGATGGCGGCTCCAGCCTCTACGCGGATTACCGCAATCCCGCCAAACCGCTGCCGCAGCTCCCCTGGAACAAGATCATCGAAGTGCAGAGCGCGTGCAATGAAGGCATCGCCTTCGCCGGCGACACCGCTGATGCCGCCATCGCCTTTCGCCAGCCCGGTCAACCGCAGCAGATGAAGTGGAGCGGGAGCGACTGGAACAGCCCCCAGGGCATCATGGGCGTCTCGAACAATGGCGACCTGGAGCTCTGGTGGCGGACGCGCGGTTATAAAGGCGAGGTAGGCGGCGTGGACCTGGCCGGCGCGGACCTGGTCGAGGTAAGCGGACTCGCCGGCAACAGGGCTACCGAATTTTACGCCATCGGCGGCGCGGGCAAAGCCGCCAACTTCCGCGGTGTGCAGGTCGCCGTGCCGCAAGGCGCGGAGTCATTCACGGTAACCTTCCCGACGGCGGAGAAAGACGGGGCGTATGCCGTCACCGTTTCGCCGTCGTGGATGACCGCCCACGCTGTCACCGAGCGGACGGCGGCGGGCTTCACCGTGCGGTTCAATCGGCCCGCGCCGGCGGGGGCAACGGTGGATTGGATGCTGGTACGATAGGTATTGATCTGAAAGGAGCCTGAGATGAGGGCTGTTGCATTGCTGCTGGGTGTGCTGTTGTTAGGCGCCGTGTTTGCGCAGGAGGCGGCGCCGGCGCCGGTGGCCGGGGTTTACTCGCTGGAGCAATTCGGCCCCGTGGCGACGGCGGCCGATGCGCAGGCGACGCTGGACAAAGCGTC
>JAKIYB010000592.1 GCA_022708765.1 Armatimonadota bacterium
AGTAACGGGTGTGACGGCTTACCCCTCTTCGCGCATCCACGGCATCATCGCGCGCAGGCGCTGGCCAACCTCTTCGATCATGTGCTCTGAGCGTTTACGGCGCATGGCGAGGAAGTGCGGGCGACCGGCCTGGTTCTCGAGGATCCAATTGCGAGCAAAGGCACCGTTCTGGATTTCCGCGAGGACGCGCTTCATCTCTTCGCGTGTCTCCTGGGTGATGATGCGCGGACCAATCGCGTAGTCGCCGTATTCGGCTGTGTCGCTCACCACGTAGTCCATCATCGCGATGCCCTTGGCGTAGATGATATCTACGATGAGTTTCAGTTCGTGCAGGCATTCGAAGTAGGCCATTTCCGGCTGATAGCCGGCTTCCACCAGCGTCTCGAAGCCCGCGAGCACCAGTTCGCTCACGCCGCCGCAGAGAACGACCTGCTCGCCGAAAAGGTCGGTTTCCGTCTCTTCTTTGAAGGTGGTCTCAATGACGCCCGCGCGGGTGCCGCCGATGCCTTTGGCATAGGCCAGCGCCAGCTCTTTCGCCTGCTTGGTGTAGTTCTGATACACCGCGATCAGGCAGGGGACGCCGCGGCCGGCTTCATATTCGCTGCGTACCAGTGTGCCGGGGCTCTTCGGCGCAACCATGAAGACGTCAATAGTCGGCGGCGGAATGATCTGATTGAAGTGAATGTTGAAGCCATGGGAGAAGATCAGCGCTTTCCCCTCGGTCAGCTCACCAACGATGCTGGCGTAGACCTTCGGCTGCACGTGGTCCTGGACCAGCATCTGGATGAGCATCGCCTCGCGCGCGGCTTCGACGGCGGTTACCGGCTTGAAGCCATCCGCCACCGCCTGGTCGTAATTCACCGTGCCGGGCAGTTCGGAAACGATTACGTCAATGCCGCTCTCGCGCAGATTCAACGCCTGGCAGCGCCCCTGGGCGCCGTAGCCGATGATGGCGACTTTCGTGCCTTCGAGCAGATTCAGGTCCGCATCATCGTCGTAATACACTTTAATCATTGTCGCGATGTTCCTCCTCTATAGTGAACATACGGTAATTCGCGCCGGCGGAACGAAAGTCCTGCTTTCGACGCAAAAATGCCGGTGAATAATGCCGCGAACCGGTGCGGCGTCTTTTACTATACCAGAGAGCGCCTGAGAAAGCGAGAGGGGGTTATCGCAGTCGCCAGAGCCAGGGGGCGCGCAGCATAATGGCGATGATGGCCAGCAAGCAGATGGCACCGCCCAGCAGCAGTGACAGCGCCGGCATGCCGATCCGCTCCCCCAGATGCGCGACGGAGCCAACGTAAAGCGCGCCCAGCGGGGTGAAGCCGCCGAAGATGAAGGTCCACATGCTGACTACGCGCCCGCGCAGCATATCCGGCGCGATCTCCTGGATGAGACTGTTAATGCTGGCGGTGGCGATCACCAGTCCACCGCTGATGCCCATGAGGAAAAGCGCGGACAGCGAAAAGACACGACTCATGCTGAACAACATGAGAAACACGGCGGCGGTGATGCCGCTGCCACACAGCAGCGCCCCCTTGGATACGCGGCCGGCGGAGGTGGCCAGCAGCAGCGCCCCTGCCAGCGCGCCAACGCCGCTGAAGGCAAAGAGAATGCCGAAGCCACCTTCCCGCAGATGCAGCACCTGCACGGCGATGACCGGCATCAGCACGAAATACGAAAAACCGAAGATCGTGAAGACCGCCATTAACACGAGGAGAAGGCGAATCGTCCGGTTCTCCCAGGTGTAGAGGAAGCCTTCCGCTAGGTGCTGCCACAACGAACGGTCGGCGATGGGCGCGGCCTGGTGGGGCGTGCGTATACGCAGAAGACCAGCGAGCACTGCCAGGTAGCTGGCGCCATTGAGCAGAAAGATGCCGGCGACGCCAACGAGGGTCATCAACCAGCCAGCGACAGCGGGACCAATGATGCGCGCGGCATTGAAGACGGAGGAGTTGAGCGCAATCGCGTTGAGCAGATCCTTCCCGCCCACCAATTCTTTTACGTAAGCCTGACGCGTGGGCATGTCGAAGGCATTTACCGTGCCGACCAGCACCGCGTAGACCACCACGTGCCAGAGACGAATGTAACCGGTATAGGTCAGCAGGCCAAGCAGCAGCGCCAGCAGCATGGCGCCGGCCTGGGTGGCGATGACGATGCGCCGCTTATCCCCGCGGTCGGCCAAGGCGCCGGCGATCAGGGTGAAGAAGAACGTGGGCAAGCTGCCCACCGCGGCGATGATGCCCAGGTACAGCGAGGACTTCTCTACGCCATACGTCTGCGTCACCAGGTGAAGCACCAACCAGGACTGCGCGGTGGATTGCATCCAGGTGCCGACAAGCGAAATCATCTGCCCGGACCAGAAGAGGCGAAAATTATGGTGACGCAGGGCGCGGAAAGTCGCGATGCCACGCGGCGGAGTGTCAGCAATATCAGGAGAGGCGCACACGGAATGGCGCCCCCCGATCGTGCTTCAGTGCGATATCATCGTGAATATGGCGCAGACTGTCGCGGTGCCCCGAGAACCGGAGAAGATCGAGCGCTTGATCATAAGTAATCCATCGCGCGGCGTCATACCGCGGTGAGAGCGCGAGGGTACCGGCATCTACCTCGAATGCCAGTACCGGACTGCAGAAAATGCGGTCGGTCACGGCGTCATAACAGGTATGCGTATGGTCGAGAGCCCAGGCGCACA
>JAKIYB010000593.1:0-2399 GCA_022708765.1 Armatimonadota bacterium
GTGGGCGGTTGGATCAACTGGCCGTGGGCGGTAGACGTGAAGGTGGACGGCATCTCCTACCAGGGCGGCTGGTACGACGGCCTGATGACGGTGGGCGTCCCCGAAGGCAAGCACACCATCGAGATTACCCCCTACACGAACCCGCCAGTGTGGAAGGAAAATGCATATACGCGGCTGCTGCCGGCGCCGACGGTGAAGAGGTGAAGAGGTGAAGAGGGGGCAGGCGGACCGCCTGCCCCCTTCACGTCTACGCAAAACTCTGAAACGCTACTTTCCACCCCCTAGCCACTGGATGAGCAGGTTATTATCGCTGAATCCCGTCCAGATGACGCCGGCGAGAATGAGCGCCAGCAGGAGGGTTTTTCCCAGGTCCTGTCCGACCAGGCTGCCGAGGGCGGTCGGTTCGCGGGAGAGGTAGGCGGTGGCGGCGTAGTATTCGTCGCCGATGATAGTATAGTCGCAGGAGACGACGAAGAACGGAATTTGCAACAGTTCCGGCGTGCCGGCGACCTGGATGGCCCCTACAGCCTGGCCGTTTTCCGCGAGGATAAGCGATTCCGCATAAAATTGTCCGAAGAGAAACGTGGCCGCGGGACGTTCGCGGTGCATGATGCCGGTAACGCCTGCCGCGTAGGCGAACTGGCGATCTGAAAGATAGCGGATATCGTCGGCGCGGAAGGATTCCGGCCGGCCTTCGGCGCTGTAGGCTTCGCGAATGACTTCTTCCGTTACCGGCAGCATGGTGGGATCGCACACGGGGATGATGAAGCGCGTGCCATATCGCGCGGCATGCTTGCCGATATGACCGGCGACGGCCAGCGCTTGCAACGAAACGATACCGATTCCCGCCAATCCGCCGGAGAAGACGATCGGACGCCCCATTTCGGTGGCGCGGCCCACGGCTTCGTCAATAGCGTTCAGGCCGGGAATGCGGCGGATGAATGGCAGACGACCGCGCTGGGCGCTGATAATCGTCACCACGACGCTACCGACGATGACAAAGAGGATAACCGCGGTCAGCGCGTTAGCGTGGTCGAGTGCCTTGTTAATGTAGTCGGTGGGATTATCCAGTTTAAACTGAAATGCTACCGCCGTCACCACAGCGATGAGCGCAAAACCGAGCAGCAACAGGACACGCTCCTGATGGCGGGTGAAAAAACCGGGTTGATCGGATTGGACCGACGCTGATCCACCCGCGAGCTGCGCGCCGCAAGCCGGGCACATTACCGGTGAGCCGGTGAGTTCCGAACCACATTCTGGACATTGCATAAGAAAACCCCTGGTTTCGGAGGGCATGGACAGCCAGCCTCGATTGCATCGAGAAGCCGTCACCCAATTATTGAGCAATAACGGGACGCGTAATCGAATTAGCCGGATTGCATATCGCCTTCATTCGCTTTTGCGCGCGGTTCTCCTTCACGTTCTTCTTCTAACTCTTCGATGCGTTGTATGAGACGTTCGATGAAGGCGCGGCTGCTGAATAAATCGGCGTAGCGTTCCAGACGGGCCGGTTCAATGAAACCGCCGAGTACGGGGGTGGCGGCAAGGGCGGCCTGGCCGCCGAGAAAGCTGACGGGCTTGGATGACTCAAGGAAGACGATTGCCGCGGCTCCCATGCCTTCACGTACCACGCGACGGGCGACCTCGTCAATGATTTCACCCTCGTCACGTCCGGCCGGATCGGTCTGAAACAGGTTTTTAAAGAAACGCAGCACGGCTCACTCCTCAATGATCTTCGGCGAGACGCCGGCGGCTTCTAACCAGGCCCGCACCTGCGCGAACACGGCGTCGCGGTTCGTCATACGCAACGTGACGCCGCGATACGCTTCCGCCCAGCCGCGCGCGGGCAGTGGACTAAGTTTTATCCCATTGGGGAAAAGGTAAACGCGGCGCACCTGCGTCCAGGGAAGCACGCGCCAACTGCCAAAGTGCCGCGACGAGGCGCCCTGCTCATCCAGCCGGTAAGTGACGGGGAAGAGAAACTCCGCCACCGCGCCGATAAGCAGCACTGCGGCCAGCACCACGAATACCCAGTGTTGGCCGATGGCGTAGACGGCAAACAGGCCGAAGAAGATTGCAAGAATGATGGCGATGGCCATGCCAGGACGCTGCTTTGCAAGGTGGACTGTCCAGGTTGTGGGTTCCGGAATAGTCATGTGTTCCCTTATCATCAACCCTTCTCCCCGAGGGGTAAGGCGGCGCGTCAGACAATAAACATTGCATCCCCAAAAGACAGAAACCGGTAGCGCTCCCGTACCGCTTCGCGATATGCCCGCAGCACGTGCTCCCGGCTGGCGAAGGCGGAGATGAGGAGAAGCAGGGTGGAGCGGGGCATATGAAAATTGGTGAATTGCGCGTCCACCACCCGGAAACGATAGCCGGGGACGATGAAGAGGCGG
>JAKIYB010000593.1:2424-2692 GCA_022708765.1 Armatimonadota bacterium
CCATCCTCGTGCGCAGCGCTCTCCAGCGTGCGGGTGGAAGTGGTACCGATAGCGATGACGCGTCTACCGGCGGCCTTCGTCTCATGCACCAGTTCGACGGTTTCTTCCGGCACGCTGTAGTATTCTTCGTGCATCTCGTGCTCTTCCACGTCTTCCGTCTGCACCGGCTTGAAGGTACCGAGGCCAACATGGAGGGTGACGAAAGCGCGGCGCACGCCCAGCGCTTCGAGTTGCTGGAAGGTATTTTCAGTGAAGTGCAGGCCGGCGG
>JAKIYB010000594.1 GCA_022708765.1 Armatimonadota bacterium
CCATCCGCCTCCTCGGCATCTTCATCTTCATCGTGACGGTGTTCTGGTATCTGGCATACGTTGGACCGCGATATGGCTGGTGGTAGTCGTCAGGCGTCGCGATGAGATACCGACCGGTATGCCGGTAGCGGCGTTACTCGGGGGACGTGTGCTCGTCATCGCGTAATATCGTCGCGCGGAGCAGTTCGGCGCGGTTTTGACGGGCTTCCAGCACGATAAATTCCACACCACTGATCACCGCGCGGTCGCCGACCTGCGGGATATGACCGAGCGATTCCATTACCAGACCACTAATGGTGTCCGCTTCCGTCTCCGGCAACGGCATATCCAGCGTGTCATGCACTTTATCCAGACTGGTGCCGCCGAAGATCAACGCGGCGCCGTCGGGCGTGGTAACAATATCCTGCCGCTCAGTATCATATTCATCAATAATATCCCCGACGATTTCTTCCAGTAGGTCTTCGATGGTAATAAGGCCGGCTGTCCCACCGTATTCGTCTACGACAATTGCCAGATGCACGCGTTGACGCTGCATTTCGCGGAGCAATTCATCGCTCTTTTTACTTTCTGGCACAAACGATGCTGGACGCAGCAAATCACGGATAACCGGCAACGAGGTTCCGGCATCGCGAGCGGTCTTGAGATTGATCAACATGTCTTTGATATAAAGGATGCCGAGAATATTATCCGCGTTTTCTTCGTAGACCGGGATGCGTGAATGCCCTGAATCAAGGAAAACGCTGATAGCCTCTTCCAGTTCCGTCTCAACCGGCAGCGAAACGAGCTCAGTGCGAGGAACCATGATCTCCCCGGCAGTCGTTTCGGCAAATTCAATCACCCCGGATATCATCTCACGCTCGCTGGCGGCGACCTCGCCGCCCAGTTCTCCGATGGTGAGTAACTGCTTGATATCTTCGGGAGTGAACGCGGTGGGTACGGCATTGACACGCCCGGGCAGCAGACGCGTGACGATGAAGAGCCGTAGCAGTCCCCCGCTAATCCAGGTGAGCACCACCACCACGGGGCGCAGCAGGAGATTGAGCACATAGGCTACGCGCGCGGTGCGCAATGCGATGCCTTCGACAAAATGGATGCTGATGGTGCGGGGGATGATCTCGCCAACAACAAGCAGTAGCAGTAGCACGCTAAAGATGACGACTACCGTCCAATGCGTGGCCAGATACGACGCCGCGAGCCGCGTGGTGAGATTTGCGACGAGCAGCACCAGTGTGCTGATGGCTACGACCAGCCCGGTCAACAGGTCTTCAGGATGCGCAACCATGCGCTCGATGAGCATGGCTGTACGATTCCCCCCGTCTATAAGCTGACGGAGGCGTACGGTATCCATGCTTACCAGCGCGGCCTGTACCAGCGTGAAAATCGCCAGAATGAAAATGGCGGCGCCGATTGTCGTCACTTCCCGCCAGAAGGGATCCATCATCGTTCCTCCCCATCATTGTTCTCGCTTGGGGGGGGCAATTCAATTCGCACGCGGGTGATGCGGTGACCATCCAGCCGCTCGACGATGAAATGGAATCCGTTAATCTCCACTTCCTCACCGCGCATGGGCACATCGCCAAAACGGCTGTAAAGCAAACCGCCGACCGTATCATACTCCCCTTCTGGCATGGGATGGCCGAACAAGTCGCCAAGATCGTCCACAGGCAGCTTTCCATCAACGCACACCGTGCGCGCATCCAGCCACTCGATGGGCGGTGGCTCATCCACATCGTATTCATCGTAGATTTCCCCGACAATCTCCTCCAGCAGGTCTTCGACGGTCACCAGTCCGGCGGTGCCGCCGTATTCGTCCAGCACGATGGCCAGACTCTGTTTCGTCTCGCGGAACTCGCGTAGTAATTCACTGACACGCTTCGTCTCCGGCACGAAGGTGACCGGGCGCATGGCGTCGCGCACCGAGACTGTCATCTCGCCGCGAAAGAGGAATGGCAGCATATCTTTCGCGTGGACCGTGCCGATGATATGATCGAGGCTCCCCTGGTACACCGGGAGACGGCTATACTTATGTTCCACGGTCATCTCGATGGCAGCGCCGATGCGCAGGGTGTCGGGGGCGGCGACAATATCAATGCGCGGCACCATGATTTCGCGCACGATAGTATCGCTGAACTCAAAGATGCTTTTAATAAGCTCTTTCTCTTCCTCTTCCAGCGTGCCGCGCTCCGTTTCTATATCTACGATGGTCAGCACTTCTTCCTCTGTGACCAGCGGACGAGGACGGGGAATGCCACCAAGCAGGCGGATGATGAGATGAGCAAACGCGGTAACACCGTTAATGAACGGGCGCAGTATCAGCGTCACCAGGTGCATCACCGGCGCGAGCCGCGTCGCCACCGACTCCGGATTCGCGGCGGCATAGGCGATGGGCAGCAGCTCCGCAAAGACGAGTACCAGCAATAACAAACCGGCAAACGGCAGCCATGCCGGCAACCCGAGCCTAAGGTGCAGCCAGTATGTCACCAACACTTCGTTAGCGAAGTTTATCCCGGTGATGACGACGAGAATGGCGGTGAGCAAGTGCGCGGGTTGTTGGAGGAGGCGCTGCAGCAGACGCGCGCGGGGGGAACCGCTTTCCGCCAGTTGCACCGTGCGGAAGCGGTTTACGGTCAGGATGCCGATTTCCGAGGCTACGAAAATGCCGCTGATCCATATCAGCAGCACGACAACGCC
>JAKIYB010000595.1 GCA_022708765.1 Armatimonadota bacterium
ATGGGTGCCGACTTCGACGAGGGCAACCAGCCGCACCAGCGGGAAGGCACTCAGCCCATGCAGCCCAAAGGTCGCACGGTTGTCGGCCGTGTCGGGCACCGACAGCGTGGTGCCATCGAGCGCGAGCACGCGCAGGCCATGGAACCAGGCGCCGCGGGTCTGGGGCGTGGCCAGCGGGCGCAGCACCTGCTGACACAGGGTCGCTAGCACCGCACTCCCCAGACGCGTCCGCGCCCGCGAGATCGGCCCCTTGGTCGCAATCGGCACCCGCGCACCGGACATGCCGCTCAGCGTGCGCAGGCCATCGAGCACACAGCGCAGGACTTCCCGGTGGGCATAGGCCCGGAAGAGGGACAGCGCGATCACAAAATAGACCACCAGCGCCGCCGGCAGCAAGCGGGTACGCACCTGGTGTTGGTGATGCTCAGTCAGCGCCGCCTCGACTGCCGAGAACGGGATGTGCTGCGCGAGCCCACTCACGCTCGTGAGCAACAACGGCAGTGACACCGGGGGACGAGAAGTGCGGGCCATCGGTCACCTCCATGTGATAAGCAGATAGGATGAGGATAGCACGCGAAGCGGGACAGTGGTGGCAAGTTAAAGCAACAGTATTGGGCATAAGACTACCTATGCTGTCGTCTTCCTGCTGGCCAGCGCTATGCGGTTGTCGTGGTACGGGTGGTAGTGTAGCACAAAAACGTTTGTTTGTCAAGGTAGCCAGATCTGTCCAAACTACGCTGTGATTCCCGTTCAATCGGCGGGATAGGGGTTCATCCAGCTATCGTCTCGTTTCCGACGGCGCTCACCCCTCCCCGGCCTAAAGGCCCCCCTCCCCCGGCCGCCATCCTGGCTGGGAGAGGGGAAAGACACCGGGAGCGGAAAGGGGCATCCTATTTTGGATAAGCGTGCAATAGAATACAAACTTCTGCTAGACAAACAAAAGTTTCTGTGGTATACTGCCGCTCGTACCGTGACAACAACATACCGCCGGCAACTATGCTCGCTGCTTTGCACTTCAGGGGAAAAGATGTATCACCCCACATTTTGAAAAATGCCATGTTGTGCGGGGTGATACGCCGACCCGGTGGAGTGTGGCAGGATCGCCGCGGTCCAAAATGGCCGTTACGCTCGCTGCACCACGCTGATCATGTGATCGCCCGATTCCGCGCTGCCCGGCGAGGCGCACCAGCGTAGTTCCGCTTCCACCAGCAGCTCCCAGAGGGGCGGGTTGGCATACGTCCAGTCGAGATGCTCCGCCGGCACCGTCGCCAGCACGCCGCCGGAGTATTCCGCGACGAGTTGGGCGCCGTGCCGATCGCAAAGCGCCAGCACGTCGTTGCGCGTCATGAAGTGGGAGATGTGCTGGGACGGCACCGTATAATGGATGCGATCCTGCTTGCCGGTTTCCAGAATCCAGCGGATGGCGTCCAGGCTGACGGTTTCGAATTCCGCCCGCGCCAGGTGGAAGAGCGACCGCACGATGCCCGGCAGGCACATCAGCCCCAGGATGAGCAGGCCGCCCGGCCGCAGCACGCGCAGCATCTCGCTGAAGGCGGTATCTTCGCTTTCGAAGACGTAGTTGAACGGCCCGCCGATGCAGACCACGACATCGAAGCGCGCGTCGGGGAAGGCGGACAGGTCGCAGATGTCCGCCTCCCGCCAGTCGGCGATGCGGTCCGCGAGACCGAGTTCCGTCATCTTCGCGCGGTTGAAGACCAGGTTCTCCGGCGTCAGATCCGTTACCACCAGCTCACCGGCCAGCGTCGCCAGATCCTTGGTGAAGCGCCCGGGTCCGGCGCCGACTTCCAGCACGGCGTCAGCAGATCGGATATGCCACCGCAGCGCCTGCAGGTGCGCCTGGTACATCAGCTTGCCGCGCGGCGTGCCGTCCAGCCGCGCCCACTCGCCTTCAACCTGGGCGGCATACTGCGCCTTCACATAGTCGGGGTTATACGTGGCCATCGTGCCTCCTTTCAAAACAAAACACCCCCTCCCGCGTCTCCGGGAGGGGGTGTCAGCAATGCCAAACAGCCCGGATTACGCGTCACGTCTTCCCGGTCGCAAGCGGCATGCGGATATGTGTGAACTGTCGGATCATTGTTGCAGAGTTCCTGTGCGAGGGATTATACCGCGGAACGCGGCGGCGCGCAATGCGCGAGTGGGCGATGAGGGTTACGCCAGCCCCCGATGAATGACGGCGATGCCGAAGAGCATCCGGTCAATGGTGATGTCGCGCAGGCCGGCGTCGGCCATGATGGAGGCAACGGTCTTCGGGTCGGGATACTGGCGGACGGAGTCGGCGAGGTAGGCGTAGGCGGCGGGGTCGGCGCCGCAGAGGCGGGCGAGGAGCCGGGGCACGCGGGTGAAGTAGAGGAAGAATGGGCCGGCGAGGAGCGGCGAAGGCGGCCGGTTGATCTCCAGCGAGACCACGCGCCCGCCCGGTTTCGCCACCCGGCGCATCTCGGCGTAAAGGCGCTCCAGGCTGGCGACGTTGCGGTTGCCGAAGGCGATGGTGACGGCGTCGAACGTATCATCGGGGAAGGGCAGCGCCACCGCGTCGCCTTGCACGTAGGTGAGACCGTCATCCCGGGCGCGCGCCATCGCCAGCATCTCGCCGCTGGCGTCTAGGCCGATGACCTCCGCGCCGGAGCGCGCCAGCGCGCGCGCCACGTCGCCGGTGCCGGTGCACA
>JAKIYB010000596.1 GCA_022708765.1 Armatimonadota bacterium
CGGCGTGCGCGATGGCTTCCGCCTGCGCTCCGATGGTCTCTACCGTCAGGCCACTGGCGATTTCTCCGCGCTCATGGCCGCCCATGCCATCCGCCACCGCGAAGACCGCGAGCGCATCCGACACGAAGAGCCCGTCTTCGTTTGTCGCGCGTACAAGCCCCTGATGCGTGACGGATCCGATATCCATAAACGTGTCAATGCAACCTTACGCGAAAAACGCCCGCTAAGCAAGACCTACCCGCTCGGGACGATCCTCACGCCGGGAAAAGCGCCAGCACCGCGTCTACTACCTGCGTGATGGCGCGGCCGTCCGTGTTGATGCAGACCGCGTCTGGCGCCGCGCGAAGCGGCGCGGCGTCGCGGCCGCTATCTCGCGCGTCACGCGTCTTAACCTCGGCCAACACCGACGCGAAGCTCACCGCCTCGCCGCCGGCGCGCAGTTCTTCCCAGCGCCGTCGGGCGCGTTCCTCATCCGAGGCGGTGAGATAGACTTTTACCTCGGCATCGGGGAAGACCACCGTCTGAATATCGCGGCCTTCCATCACCAGTCCACCGTCACGTCCATATTCCCGCAGCTTGCGCACCAGGTGGGCGCGCATGTCGGGGATGATGGCGATTTTTGAGGCCATCTGCTCTACCGATGGGTCGCGCAGCGCATCCGTCACGTCGTCTTCGTCGAGCCAGGCGCGTACCGTGCCGTCGGCATCGGTGGTAAAGCGGAGATGCAAGCTGTCTGCCAGCCCGACCAGCGCGACCTCATCCGTTGCTATGATCCCGCCACGCACTGCCAGCAGCGCCACCGCGCGGTAAAACGCGCCGCTGCTGACGAATTGCAGCCCAGCCGCGCGCGCCACCAGTTTCGCCACGGTACTTTTACCGGAACCCGCCGGGCCGTCAATCGCCACGATCGGTTTTTGCCGCGTTGGGGGCATCAGAGCGATACTCCAAAGACGAACTGGTTCAGCGACATGATAGCCGTCTGCAGTGGGATGAGGATAGGACTCAGCACATACTGGAACAGAATGGGTACGAACACCAGCGCGTAGAAGACGGCGATCCATGCGGGGTGGTCAATGATGGGTCGCCAGGCGGGGGGCGCGAAATAGCTGAGGATGTGGTGACCGTCCAGCGGATAGATGGGAATCAGATTGAAGGCGGCGAGGAAGCCGTTCACCCAGACACCGGCCCAGCAAATATTGTGAATAATGTCAGGCAGGGCATGTCCGAAGATACCATAGAGCAGCAGCAGCAGCGATGCCCAGCCGAACATCTGCAGCACGTTGCTGAGTGGGCCGACGAGGGCGCTGATCATGCGGTCGCGCGCCGGGTTGCGAAAATTGCCGGGGTTCATCGGCGTGGGCCGGCCCCAGCCCAACCCCCATCCGGAGATGACGGTGACCACCATCATGATGGTGCCCAGCGGGTCCAGGTGCGCCAGCGGGTTCAGCGTGATGCGGCCTTCCGCCTTTGGCGACGGATCGCCCAGGCGGTAGACGACCCAGCAATGCGCGAACTCATGCAGCGCCACTGAGATCAGCAGGATGGGAAATACGTATAAAAAATTCATCCATACCGCAAGGTTGAAGACATTATTGAAAAAGTTCATTGTCCATCCCTCGCCGCGTCAATGCGGCAGTTACATTATAGCAGAGGGGATGCCGACGGACCAGCGGATGCAGCTATTATCTCCGGTTGCAGCAGAACCCGTTCGTAGTCAGGCACGCGGCGGAGCAGAGTGCCGTTCGGGTTTGCAGGCGCAAAATGGGGACAGTCCCGGTGAAAACTCTGCAAATCATCTGGTTACGACGTTCAGGGGGACAGTCCCCATTTTGACGGCACTTCCCCCTTCGCCAAGGTTACCGGGGACAGGCCGCCCCGCTGCGTGCCTGACTACAAACGAGATGGATTGGTTCCGAAAGCAATGTCGGACACGAGGGAGGAATCTGCGAGGGGAGCACGAATAGACGAGATAATGTAATCTCACCCTTCAGGAGGCATACTCATGGCCATTCCCAAATTGAACGTGGCGATGATCGGTTACAAGTTTATGGGCAAGGCGCACAGCAACGCCTATCGGCAGGTGGCGCGGATGATGGATCCCGCCGCGGAGCCGGTGATGAAGCTGCTGGTGGGTCGCACGCCCGACGCGCTGGACGCGGCCGCCGCCCAGTTTGGCTGGCAGCGGACGGAGACGGACTGGCGCAAGGCGATTCGCCGCAAGGATATTGATATCGTGGATGTGTGTACTGCGAACGACACGCACATGGAAATCGTGCTCGCCGCGCTGCGCGCCGGCAAGCACGTCCTCTGCGAGAAGCCGCTGGCGATGAACACCAAGCAGGCCACGCGCATGGCGCAGGCGGCGGTGGACAGCGGCGTGAAGCATATGGTGAACTTCAACTACCGCACCTGCCCGGCGGTAGCCCTCGCCAAGCAGCTCATCGCGGAAGGCCGCATTGGGCGCATCTTCCACTGGCGCGCCTGCTATCTACAGGACTGGATCATTGATCCGAACTTCCCGCTGGTGTGGCGGCTGGATAAGAACGTCGCCGGCTCCGGCTCTCACGGCGACCTGAACGCGCACATCATTGACCTCGCGCTCTGGCTGGTGGGCGATATCGTGGAAGTTTCCTCCACCATGGAGACCTTCGTGAAGGAGCGCCCACTGCAGGCGATGACCACCGGCGGG
>JAKIYB010000597.1 GCA_022708765.1 Armatimonadota bacterium
CCTTGCCCGCGGCCGCCGCTGGCATGCCGGCGGGGAGGTTCGTGACCTTCGTCCATCCGGTCAGCCGTTGCGACCCGGTGAAGACGGGCGTTTCGCCGGGGTAGGCTACCAGGAAGACCGCGCCGTCCTCCGGGGTGATGGTGATGGGCTCAGCCAGCGAATAAGTACCGCCGCGCACGTGAATCGTCACCTTCTCCGCCTTCGCCTCACGCGCCGCCCGCACCGCCCGCGCCACGGTGGCAAAAGGGCCATCCTGGCCGTGCGGGACGTCTAGGTGGCCGGACCAGTCATCGTTTCCCTGTGGAGACACGTAGAATTCCATCGCCATGCCTTTCTCCGGTATCGCCGCGAGCACGCAGAGCGGCCAGACCAGTATGCAGAGCAGAGCCGACAGGCAGATGTATCGCATCATCACCGTTTCCCGTAATGCCAGGCTTCGTCATACATCGCCACGATATTCTCTACCGGCGTCACCGCCTGCAGGTTGTGGCAGGGGGCAAGGATGTAGCCGGTGCCGTCGCCGGCGAGGGCGTCTATGCAGCGGCGCACCTCGGCGCGCACGTCCTCCGGAGTGCCGAAGGGGAGGATTTCCTGGTTATCAATGCCGCCGTGGAAGCAGATGCTCTCGCCGAAATCGGCTTTCAGCCCCTCCAGTTCCATGCCGGGGCAGTTGTGCTGCACGGGGTTGAGGATGTCAATACCCATCTCAACAAGGTCCGGCAGGAAGGCTCGCATGGCGCCGTCATCGTGGTGGAAGACCTTGATGCCGAAGCCTTTACAGAGATCAATCAGCCGCTGCATGTGCGGCTTGTAGAACTCGCGGAAGGTCGCCAGGCTGATGAGCGGCCCCGTCTGGCTGCCCAGATCGTCGGTAACCTGCGCGATATCAATCAGTCCTTCACAGGTTTCGAACATGCGAAGGTGATATTCGTAAAAGAAATCGCTGATGCGTCCAAGCAGGTAGTGGGTGAATTCCGCGTCGTCATAGGGGTCCATCAGCGAGGTTTCCAGCCCGCGGGTGAGGTTGTGATAGAAGAAGGGCGCCATGTAACCGCACTGGGTGACGCGCGTATCATGCTGGGCGCGCAGCCGCTCCGGCATGCCGGAGAAGTCAAACCAGTCTGCTTGCGGCCATTCGTACCGCTCCAGGTCGTCAATGGTCTGCGCGGAGGCCAGCGGCCAGTAGCACTGCTCGTAGTAAATCCCCGTCTCGTACTGCACCCGGCGGCTCCTGATGCCCCAGGTGGGATCAAGTGATTCCCCTTCCGGCATCGCTGGCCGTTCCGGACCGGCGTAGGCCGGCCAGGCGCCACCCATGCCGTCAAGGTGGAAGAGGGTGTTAAAATCGGCGTCGTCGCCAAAGTGCGCCTTCAGCTTCGCCCACACCTCGGGTGTCGCCCAGATATCGGTCGGGATGCGGTCCACGGGCTTATGGTTGATGGCCGCCAACATGCGTTCACGTGCGTTCATTGATTGACTCCCGGTGAAAATGTATTCATCCAACGCGGCTTGCTCCGCGATGCCGCGATTGAGAACTCCACCAGGCAAGCGCCAGGCGGAGGATGGAGCAGACCATTCTCAATTAACTATTCTCCATTCTGCATTCGCCATTACCTTCGCGCATTCTCCTCATACATCGCCAGGATGTTTTCGTCCGGGATGTCGGCGATGAGTTCCTGGCTGCCGGTCATGATGTAGCCGCCGCCGGCTTTTGTCAACTCGCGGTAGGCGCGCACCTGGGCGCGCACGGCGTCGGCGTCCTCGAAGGGGAGGGTATGTTGGGTATCTACGCCGCCGTGCAGTGTAAGCCGGGCGCCAAAATCGCGGTACAAGCTGTCCAACGCCATGCCGTCCGCCCGCACCTGGATAGGATCGAGGATATCCACGCCATCCTCGATGAGCCGGGGGATGATGTCGCGGATGGCGCCGCAGGAGTGCTGCATTACATAGCAGCCGTAATCGTGCGCCAGATCGTAAAAGCGTTTTAGCGACGGGCGGAGAAACTGCTCCCACATCGCCGGCGAGATGACCAACCCGCGCTGGCTGCCAAAATCATTGCCCACATAGTAGATATCAAGCAGGCCTTGCGCCTCTTCCAGAAAGCGCCGGGTGACGGCAATCTCGTAATCCACCATCCGCCGGGTGATTGCCTCCACCACCTCTGGTTTCGTGTGCATCCAGATAAAATATGTCTCCTGGCCAATGAGCCACCCGACCTCGTGAAAGAACGGGCACCAGGGGGCGCCGTAGGTGGCGTAGTCATCGTGGTAGCGCGCGCACTGCTCGCGAATGCCGGAATAATCCAGCGCGTCCGGCGACGGCCACGGGTGCGCTTCCACGTCGTCCACGGTAGTGTCTTCATCGAATGGACAGCAAGTGTCTCCCGTTTCCGGGTGCGTGCGCAAGCCCCACATGTCGCGGACGTAACCGTCGGCGTCAGGTGCGGATTTCGGCGTCGTCAGTCCCAGCCGCACCATCAGCCGATCATTTACCTCGGCATGCGCCGAGTAATCCGCCGGCGCGCGGTCCACCGGTTTGTGGGCAATGGCGGCGAGAACGCGTTCGCGAGAGTTCATGCTGACGCCTTTCAATCACTTGATTCGTGCAGCGCACGAGGAGAGCAGCCATAGTGTAGTGGGGCAACAGGGGAAATGCAATAGGTGGCGTGAGGACGGAGAGCGAGGAT
>JAKIYB010000598.1:0-2230 GCA_022708765.1 Armatimonadota bacterium
GGTATGTCGTCTTCTGTAATGGCACCTGCCTCTTTGAACGGGCGCACATGCTGCGCGGTTTCGCGCAGTTCCTGGAAGACCTGTATGACGATCCCGATGGAGTGGCGGCGCTGTTGGATGCCCTGCTGGCCTATCACGAGCAGACTGTATGGTATATCGCAGACCATTTCCGCGGCCGCATTCACGGATACCGCGTCACTGACGATTGGGGCACCCAGCAGGGACCGATGATCCATCCCGATCTCTTCCGCGAGTTGTTCTTCCCGCGCTACCAGCGGCTTTTCGCGCGGATTCACGCCGCCGGCATGCACGTCTGGCTGCACTCCTGCGGCAAGCACGAGGCGATTCTCGACCAGTTCATCGAGGCTGGGCTTAACGTGGCCAACCTCACCCAGCCGGCGATTTTCGACATCCCAACCTTCGGAGAACGCTTCGCCGGCCGCCTTGCCTTTGAAGCCGCCGGCGACACCCAGAAGACGCTGCCCGCCGGCAATCCGGCTGCCATCCGCGCCGAAGCCGATTCGCTCATCCGCCATTGGACTACCGACGCCGGTGGCTGGCTCCTCATGACCGACGTCGCTCCGGAAAGTACCGGTATACCGTTAGAGGCGGTGGCGGTGATGCGAGAAGCGTTTTTGGCGGCGGATCGCTGGCAATAATCCCGAAATCGGAAAACGGGAAGAGTTGGCATCCATCCAGGAAGTTACACATGTTAGCAATAATGACGGTTGTTCCGCGAGAGGAGATGGTTGCCGACCTGATTCCACCACGTGTTTTCGCGGGAGTTAACGTATCACCACGCGTTTTTATCATGGAACATCTTGCCCAGCGGTATTACTTTACGGTAATTGTATCGGTAACGTCCTGAAATGCCGGGAAAACGTTAGTTCTTCCACTATACCACGCCAGTTCCTGGACGCATGGTCTTTACCCATCGAAAGACGAGGTGGCCGTTGTCGAGTTCATGGTCCTGACGCCAATGACACCGACTGTGCTCCGCGGCCAGATGATCCAGGCTGTTGGGAATTTCGTTCTCGCCGCCGACGGCGAGAGCACGGTGATGGGCCGTAAATATATCAACCGCGGATATGAGCACTTTGAATCGAAGCTGGCGGACCTGGGTGGGCGGATTTCCGAGTGTCCGGGTGAGGGGGAAGGGTAGGAAGTTTTAACGCGGAGAGCGCGGAGAAGTTTTACGACTGGGAGCGCGCAGTGCAACTTCGCGCTCCGAGTGCTCGTTACTTCATGCCCGATTTTGCTTTGGCGGCTTTCCAGCGTTCTTCGGTCATCACCTCCACGTGGCCGTCCACGAAGGCGACGCAGCGCATGCCGTTGGGCCAGGGTTTTGCCTCATAGGCGAGGATCATCGTTGTCGGGTCACGGATATCGCCGAGTGCCGTACCGGCGAGAGTAGGATTGGGCTGGTAGGGTTCGTCTACCACGGGCTGCAGCCAGAGTTTCTCATTCCCATCGTAGTCTTTCAGCACGGTACGCATGGCGGCGGCGGTGGTCATCGGTGGGAGGACTTCATCGTGGTCCTGCGTCCACATCATGATGGCGATGGCGATCTGGCGCAGGTTATTCAGCGAGACTTGCACCAGTGCCTTCATACGTGCTTCTTCGTAGACGTTCAACGCGGCTTTGTCCGCGAGCATCTCCTGTCGCGGGTCCACTTCGCGGATATCCTTCAAGCTGCCGATGGTGCGTAGGTCCAGCAGGCACAGCGGCAAGCCGGTGGCGAGGGTGATGGGCGGCTGCGGGGGCAGCGGTTCGCCACGTTCCATCATTTCCTGCAGGCTCACCACCAGCGCCGGACGGGCATAGGCGACGAGGTAGCGGATCGGCGGAGTCACCTCTACCACCAGCCCTCGCGTATAAAAGATGGAACTGGCGCCCATCTGACCGGCCATGCTTTGCAGGGTGGAGGTGCCGGAGCCTTCAGAGCCGGCGACGGTGAAGCGGAACCAGCCGGGATTCGTCAATTCCTGCCCGGTGATGCGCAACGGCGCCAGGTTGCCGGAAAGCAGCGTGGCGAGGGATGCGGGCGCTTCTTGAGCAAAGGCCAGCCCACAGAGCGTTAACAGCGCTAAGAGTATGAATTCTTTCATGTCCGACTCCTTTCGGTCTTACGGCAGCACCGACTTGGCCTTTACAGCCGGCCAATCTTTTTCCGCGATGCGGCTGGCGTGGCCATCTGCGAAGCCCACACCGCGGGTGCCGTCAGCGGCGG
>JAKIYB010000598.1:2280-2684 GCA_022708765.1 Armatimonadota bacterium
CTCCCCTTCTTTGCGCCCGGCGAGGACGGGATTTGGCTGGAAGGGTTCGCGCGTTGCCGGGTTGAGGAAGATTTCTTCATTGCCCAGATATGCCAGGATGGCTTTCTTCAGCGCGGCGGGGTCCTGCATGGGCGGATATTTGCCCTGGTTATCCTGCACGAACATCTGGATGGCGGTGGCTACCTGGCGCAGGCGGCTGAGGGATTCGGTGTTCGTGTCCTTCACCGTGTGTCCCGTACTCTGCGCGATTTCCGCTTCAAGGTTGAATGCGGTAATCTCGGTCAGGCTGCCGGCGGTCCGCAGGCAGAGCAGCGAGAGTGTAAGGGGGGTATCCGCTTTCAGGGGTGTCGGTTTTGGCGGTTGGCGTCTGTCCTCGTAATGCGGCATTGCCATGGTGACCGGGC
>JAKIYB010000599.1 GCA_022708765.1 Armatimonadota bacterium
GGCGCACTTCAAAACGCGTGCCCGGCGGGCAGCCGATTTCGTTCAAGTCCACGATGGTGCCGCCGCGCACCAGCAGTTCGGTGCCGATTTCTTCGTCATGTGGGCGCGTGACCATGCGCAGGTGGCTGACGGAGGCGCTGCCCAGCATCGCCTCCCCGCGGAACCCCAGAGTGCGAATCTCAAAGAGGTCGTCGGCGATGGCGATCTTGCTGGTGGCGTGCCGCTGCAGCGAGAGCACCGCGTCCTCGCGCGACATCCCGCCGCCGTTGTCGGTGACCTGAATGAGCTTGCGCCCGGCTTCCTCGATCACCACCTCGATATCGGTGGCGCCGGCGTCGAGCGCGTTCTCCACCAGTTCCTTTACCACCGAGGCGGGACGCTCGATGACTTCGCCGGCGGCGATCTTATTGGCCAGTGACTCGTCTAAGATGCGGATGGGCATGTGTATGGCTTTCGGCTGCCGGCTGCCGGCATTGGGCTGTCCGCTGATTTTACCCACTTCGGGTTAACGTGAACAATGTCGCTTCCGGGCTGCAGTTAAACCGCATGCGCAGGCGGGTGGAACCGATGCCGCGGCTGACATAGAGGACGGCATTCCCCACCTGATGGCGTCCGGCGACGAAGCGCCGCGGCAGGCGCATGTTGGTGTAGGGCGCAAAGCCGCCGGGCAGGCAGATCTGCCCGCCGTGCGTATGGCCGGAGAGGATGAGGCGGATGCGCGGGTCGAGCGCGTCGGTTATTATTTCCGGCGAATGTGCCAGCAACAGCACCGGCGCGGCTGACGGCACGTTCGCCAGCGCCGCTTCCAGGTCGGCATACTCGTCGTGCGGATCTTCCACCCCGGCGAACCAGAGTTGCTGGCTACCGCGGGTGATGGTGGCGGACGCATTGCGCAGGAAGGAGACGGTGCGCGTCAGTTCCCGCCGCTGTGCCATGGTCAGCAGCGGTTCTCGGTAGTCCGCGTTGCCGAATACGGCAAAACACCGCGGCACTACGGCGGCTAACGCGGTGAGGAACGCGGTGAGTTTCGGATACGCCCCGCGCTGCACGATGTAATCGCCGGTCAGGCAGACGCAGTCCGGCGCCAGGTCGCGGGCAAGCGTCAACAGGCGTTCCGGCCAGCGCGAGACGGTACGCAGATGCAGATCAGTGAGGTGCAGCAACGAGAAGCCGGCAAAGGCATCCGGCAGTTCCGGGATGGCGACCGTCTCACGGCTGACGGATAACTGCCGTGTATTTGCAATACCCCTGGCGATGAGTCCGGCAGTGACGGCGCCCAGGGTGATGGCGGCAACCGGTACCCAGCGCACGCGACTCCCCTTTCCACTATGGTAATACTACCTTCGCGCTGGGAAAGGGATTGTCCTGCCAGGAAACGCGGCGCGCTACAGGGAGGCGGGGATCTGCGGCACGGGGGGCGGCGTGGATTTGCCTTCCAGCAGTGGTTCCGGACGCGGCTGGGGAGTCATTTGCGTGAGCAGGCGCGCGCGCTGCTCGTCGTATGACTCAACGGCTTCTTCCCAGGAGCCGGGTCGCGGTCGCCATGCGTTCTCGGTTTTTCGTCGTTTCACGGATGTTGTCCTCCCCCTCATCCCCGGCAATGTGCAGCACGTTCATTGTAACATGGGGTTTTTTATGAAGGACGTTCGGTTGGGCTGTTCTTGTGACATTGCTTCTGCGGAAAACAGACGCGAACGTGCTCAGTATCGGGTGTATGTTTGCTTTTTTTACGCATTGCCATAGTCCGTGGGCTTTTTTCCACGTGGTGGGAAAGGGGAGTGAGCGGCAGTGTCGAAAAGAATATAGAGGATTCGGAGGCATCTCCGGTGTGGAATTGGTACGAGCGAGGTTGGAACGATGGCGACTGAACGTCCGCTGCTGCAGGTAGCCCTGGATTTTGTTGATCTGGACCGCGCGTTGATGCTGGCGGAAGAAGCCGCTGCCGGCGGCGCCGATTGGATCGAAGCCGGCACGCCGCTCATTAAAAGCGTGGGCCTGGATGCGGTTCGCGAATTGAAGCGTCGCTTCCCTGAGAAAACCGTGGTGGCGGATTTAAAAATCATGGATGCCGGACGCATCGAGGTAGAATATGCCGCGAAAGCCGGCGCTGGCGCGGTGACGGTATTAGCCCTCGCTTCGGATACTACCATCGCCGAGTGCATTGAAGCCGGCCGCCATTACGGCGCGAAAGTCATCGCCGACCTGGTGAATGTCGCGGATCCGGTAAGCCGCGCTCGCGAGGTGGAAGCGTTGGGTGTGGATGCGGTGAACGTGCATACACCCATTGACGTGCAAATGCAGGGGCTCTTTCCCTTTGATACGTTGCGCGCGGTGGCGGAAGCGGTGGGCATTCCGGTAAGCGTGGCTGGCGGCATCACCAGCGAGACGGTGGCGGATGCCGTGGCCAGTGGCGCGACGATTATTATCGTCGGCGGAGCAATAACCAAGGCGACCGACGCGACGGCGGCGACTCAGGCCATTCGCACGGTGATGGAAACCGGCCAGGCGGTAGAAACCGGGCTCTTCCGTCGCGCGACGGCCGAGACGATTCGAGACGTACTGGCGCAGGTCTCCGCGGCTAACGTCTCGGATGCCATGCACCGTGGCGGGGTGGCGCCGGGTATTTACCCGCTGGCGCCGGGCATGCGGTGTTT
>JAKIYB010000059.1:0-8671 GCA_022708765.1 Armatimonadota bacterium
ACTGCATGATGCGCGAGAACGCCGGGTCACTGGTCGCGGTGGCCGCCGCCAGCAGGCCGCTGAGGCCCCAGGCATCGCCACGCGTGCCGCGGCCATAGGGGGCGCCCACTCGCGGGTGATAGCCCTTCGCGTACACATAGCGCAGCGGGTCGGGCGGGGTGAAGGTCTTCTCGTAGAAGTAGGCCATCTCCTTGAATTTCGGCTCTTTGAAGAAGTCATGCATGCCCGCCTTGCGCGCGGTGATGGCAAGCTGCACGTAGTCCGACCAGGACACACGGGCATAATGGCTGCTTTCCGGCCATTGTCCGGCGTCGTCCACCACCTCGGCGAGCCAGTATTTGCCCCAGTCCACCGCGTATTGCGCCCATTTCTTGCCCTGCGGGTTATCGCGGATGGCCAGCGCCGCCAGCCCCAGGTTGGCGATGCGCGACACCGTCATATTCGGGTTGCCGGAGCAGTAACCGCGCTCGTACGACCAGTGGGCTGGACTATCCACCATGTAGCAGAGGAAGGCCATCTGCGCCTTGCGCAGCGTGCGCTCCTCCGGCGAGAGCTGCCCGGAATCAATCAGGGCGTCGTAACGCGCGGCGGTATCCATCACGTTGCGCATCAGGTCCATATTACCAAGGGCGTCAAGCTGGGCGCGCATGCGGGAAAGGTCCATCAGGTCGCGATGGGCCGCGCTATTGCGTACGGACGCCGACTGCAGTTCGCGGGCGTCGAGGAAGAGGCAGGGATGGCGCAGGCCGTCGCGCCACTCCAGCGCCATCTCCTTCACCGCGTTCAGCCGCGGCATGATGGGGGAGTGAAAATCCATCACCTTGCACTGGAAGGCGTCGAAGAGCAGGTTGGCGTCCGGCCGGCAGCCCACCGCCCACTTGCGCGCGCCGGCAAGAAGGTTCATGCGCATACAGGCGCCGTTGTCTTCGGCATAGACGGGGATGCGTTTCGTCATCCAGCCTTCCCAGGCGATGAGCGGCATGCCGTCGCGCCAGTTGGCGAAATTCTTCCACTCGAATTCCGTCTTCGCCGGCACCCAGGAACCGCAGTCCAGCACGGTGAGCAGCATCTCGGTTTCCGGCTGCTTCATTTTCAGCCGCACGCCCGCCGGACTGTCGGGGAACCAGCCATCGCCCGGCCAGGGGCTCAGGTAGAAAGTGGGATCAGCGGACTTCGGGTCGAAGACCACCGGCTGCTGCTTCATCCAGGTGCGCGCGCCGATAAGCTTCGTGCCGCCGGTCACCTCACCGAGGCGCAGTTCCCAGCCATCCTCGGCGCTATCTTTACTTACCTGCATATCGAAGAGCAGCGCATAATCGCCGGCGTTGAGCTGGCAGCCCACCGTGAGGGTGTTGCCGTCGGCGTAGGTGTAGGTGGTTTCCACGCGGGCGAAGACTGGACCGGAAGCCACCAGCTTCGACGACCAGGACTTGATCGCCGTCTTCCCATACATCGTGCTGCCGCCGAACCATGGGCCATGAGCCGCGCGCATTGCCAGCACCGGCGCGAGCACCTCGGACGGTGCTACCGGCTGTTCATACGTCTTCTCGCCGAGGAGGAGGCGGACGCAGTAGCGGGAGGTGGTGAGTTCGATGGCGCCATCCTGTTGGGCGATTTTCAAATCGCTTTGTGGGACGGGATGCCTTTCTGCTAGCACATTACCGAATGATAACCGATACTTCTGCTCGGTCTGCGGCATCAATTCGGGCACGATGAAGGAGAGTGCTGCCGACTTCACGGACTTATTCGGCCACACCTCCAGCGGAGACATCTGCACGGCCACTTCGCCGGCTGGTCCATGCAGTATCTCCGAGCCCGAGTAGCACTGCCCCTGCGGGAACTGCACAGTATAGGTCATCAGTTCATTCGCCCAGCGGCGATTGAGTTGTTCGCGCACGGTGATAGTCATCTCACCGGCGAGGAGGGTTGTTGTACTCATCAGCATCACCAGAAGGTAGAGAAGGTTGCGCATCATTTACTCTCCAAGACCGTTTGTAGTCCGCGCCCTCCGCGGCGCGTGTTCACGAATATTGATGCCGTGTTGTTCATCGGCAACGCGCTACAGAATTTGACACCGCTTCACACCGCCAGTTCCACGCGCACTTCACCGTTGGCCAGGCTTTTCTCGGCGGCTTCCAGGAAGGCGGCGATTTCAATGGATTCGTCGTCGGCGATGGGTGACTGGCCGGTCTGGATGAATGGCACCACGTGCTGCAGCAGTCGGAAGTAATAGGGCGGCGTGCCCAGCGCGATGGCGGATTTCAGGCCATCGCTGGTGAGGGCGACCGCGCCGAAGCTGGGCCAGGCGCCGCGGGTGCCGCGCACGGTGCCCAGGCGGCCATCCGCCCACTCGCCGACTAATACATCATACTGATCGGCGTGGTGCGCGGTGACCGCGCGACAGCCGGCGCCCATCAGCGAGAAGAGCATTTCGGCGCTGTGAATGCCGTACCAGAAGTAGGCGGGATAATCATCCAGGATGCTCATCGGGCCGAAGGCTTCCGCGCTGAACACCTCGGCGTCAGCCGGCACCATCCCGTCGAAACCCGCCGCGTAGCGCAGCGAGGAGGCGGTCATCACTGGCGCGCCGTACTGCCGTGCCAGCGTGAAGATCGCCTTCGCATCCTCCGCCGAGCAGGCCAGCGGCTTGTCAATGAACACTGGCTTGCCGAACTGCGCCAGCACGCAGAACTGCTCCAGATGCTGCCGCCCATCCACGCTTTCCAGCAGGTAACCGTCCAGCCCCGCCAGCGCCTCGAGGGAGTCAACAATCTCCATGTCGAAGCGCTCGCGCATCTCTTCGGTGATTTTTTCCACGCGGCCGGTGCTCACCGTGGTCAGCGCGCTTCCGCCCGGGAACGCCTTCACCACGCGCGCTCCCGGCACGTGATACTCGTTCGCCTCTTCGTTCAGCAACGCGGTGAATGCCGCGCAGTGCGAGGTGTCCAGCCCCACCATCCCCAACTTCAACACATCAACCATCTTGCGATCCTTTCTCAACCCCCGAAGGGGAAAAAAATGCTCTGCGTTCTCCGCGGACTCTGCGGTAAATTATTTAATCTTCACGCACGCGTGAATCCACAACTTCGGCAACACGACCGTCAACACCTCGTCCGCATAGTGCCAGTCCGTCGGCTCTCCACCTGGTTCCAGCGTCACCGCCTCGGGCGATTTCGGCAGGCGGATGTCGCAGCGATACGGGCCGACGACGGGTATCTCGTCGACCCAGGTATCATCCGTCCCCAGCCTTGCCACGTCACGGCCGGGATTCTGATTGACGAAATGAATCAGCAACATACCGTTTTTGCGCCGCAGCGAGACATCCACCCAGGTGGGCGCGTCGGTGCGGAAGTAAGGTTGCGGGTCGAGAGCATCTACGATCTCGCGCAACCAGCGGAGCATCTGCGGATCACCCAGCGTTTTGTATCGGTCAAAGATAGCAGTGCAGATATGCGCGATGCTCCCCTGCCCTACCCGGCGCGTGATTGCCGCCGGGAAACCGGCTGGTTCGGGATGCGCCTCATCTATCTCCCCGTGCATCGGCCAGTTATTCGGCAGATGCCGCGCCTCGGGGTTGAACTGGTCCCAGGACAGGTACAGCGGATACAGCTCTTCGCCGCCGATGACCTGATCCCACGGGGCATCCACGCCCGTCGGTTCATCATGCGTTTTCAGCAGCACGTGGCCGTCCTGCACCGCGCCGGCGCGCACCTCCGTCACTCCCAGCGCCGCGCGCAGGACAGAGGAATTAAGTGTCGCGCCGGAGGTGAGCAGCCGCCCGCCGCGCTCAGCATATGCGACGAGTCGCTTCGCGGTGTCTTCATCCATCACCGCCTGCTCCGGCACGACCACCAACGCATGCGGCATGTCGGCGGAGACGCCGGTCTCGTCCATCAACTCCGGCGAACGGTGCAGCGCGGCCAGCGCTTTGTGCGCGCCTTCCACGTTCGCGCCACCAAAGGTGGGCGTGGCCGGATCGGTCACAACGAGCGCCGTCCAGTGCGCCGATTGCGCGTGCAGGAAGACGTCCTCGCGTTCTCTCAAGAAGCTTCGAACCCGCTTTGCCTTCTCCATGCGCGACGGCACAAAGGCACCGTCTCCGTTCGGGTACGTCCAGTAGCCCACCGCGCCGCCGTTGGCCGCCACGGTAGCCGCCTCCTGCAGCATGCGGTCGAGGGTTTTCGTGCGGCTGCGGACGTGCTTGCGCACGTGGGTGAAGCTGGTATCGCAGACATACGCGTCATACGGCACGCCCAGCGTATCATACCAGCGCATCATCCGCGCCATGTCATGCAGGAGGAAGAAGCCGGGGGAGAAGAAATCGCCAGAGCGCCAGTCGAAGGGTGTGAGGAACTCACGGCGGGGGCTGATATTGCCGGCGCTGTAAGCGCAGTCGGGCTTGAGTGATTTCACGAGCCGATTAAAGCGCTCCCGCCAGCGGGCGGTGACACGGTTCCAGAATTTCGTATATTCGGCGGCGAACTCCGGCCGGCGCTGCACATCCGACCACGGCTCCGCATACCCCATCTCCTCGCGAAAGACAGCCTGGCAGCGCGCGCAGTAGCAGGAAGATGGCCAGTCGCCGTCCACCCAGATGCCGTCGGGATCGTACCCCTCGATCATCTCGCGCAGGTGTACCGCCACCCACTCGTCAAAGTAGCCGCTGTGCGGGCAGTTGGCATAAGAAGTGAGGAAGGCGAAATCATCGAAGTAGCGCTGCTCGGAACCATCCTGATGCAGCATCCGCCACTCCGGATGGCGCAGCCCGGCAATGCCGTCGAGCAGGCCGCTGTAGTAGAGCACCAGCTTCGTGCCGGTCTCGCGCGTCACCTCGCGAAAGAAGCGCGGCATATCCTGCTCCAGCATCACATGCCGCGTTTTCAGGCTGCTCTCCCAGGTGGTGTAGCCGCTGTGGCCTTTGGCGTAGATGCAGATGTAGCCGAGGTCAAGCTCGCGCAGCACTGGCAGCACATTCTCGCGGGTGGCGCCGCTGCCGTAAGGACGGAACGGCACTTCGGTGTAGTAATCCACCAGCAGATTCATCATGCCGTCGGACAACCACGCTTTTGGGGAATCGCTCATGGGTCATCACCTTCACGAGACGCGGAATACGTGATACGATGTGGGCCGCGTGCCCTCTTGTTCGCGGCACGGTCGCGGATTTCCTGCGCAAGAACGCTGAAACCGACGAGGTTTTCGATGACATTGCCGACCATCTCACGACGTCACCGCTGGCTGCGCGTTACGTTGCCGGCCCTATTCGCCATCATCATGCTTGCCTGCTTCCTGCCGGCGAAACCGGCGCAAACCGTCGGCGATATCCCCGCGCCTATAGAGAAGATGACGGCGATGCAGGCTGTTGTACTCGGCGTGGTGGAAGGGGTGACGGAGTACCTGCCGGTGAGTTCCACCGGGCATATGCTGCTGGCGAACCAGTTCCTCGGTATCGGCAAGACGCCGGAAGAAAAAACGGCGCTGGAAGCGTATATCATCATTATTCAGGCGGGTGCGATCCTCGCGGTCCTGCTGATCTACTGGGGACGGGTGAAGAAGATGGTCGCGGGCATTTTCGGCAAAGACGCCGACGGCCGCCGGCTGGCGCTCAATACCCTGATCGCCTTCTTCCCCGCCGCCGTCATCGGGATCATCTTCAATGAGAAAATTAAAGAATGGCTCTTCGGCACCTGGCCGGTGGTCATCGCGCTCTTCATCGGCGGGCTGGCCATCATCTTCTTCTCGCGCAAGCCGCAAGGTGATGGCGCGACGCCCGCCGGCACGGCGCTGGAGGAGATGACCTGGAAACAGGCGGTGGGCATCGGCCTGATGCAGTGCATCGCCATGTGGCCGGGCACCAGCCGCAGCCTGATGACCATCGTCGGCGGGCTTGTCGTCGGCCTCAGTGTGGCCGCGGCGGTGGAGTTCAGCTTCCTCCTCGGCCTGGTCACCCTCGGCGCCGCCACGCTGTATGACCTGGCGAAAGGCGGCAAAGAGATCGTCACCCAGTTCGGCATCGTCAATCCGCTCATTGGCTTTCTCGTCGCCGGCATCGCCGCTTTCGTCTCGGTGAAATGGATGGTCGGCTACCTCAACAAGCACAGCCTGGCCGTCTTCGGCTGGTACCGGGTAGCGGTGGCGGGCATCTTCATCGTGCTGATTCTGATGGGCCTGCTGAAGGTGTAACAAACCGGCATTCACCTCTTCCCGTACAACCCCTCCAGCAGAAACACCGCCGCCTCCTTATTCGGAATGCGGTCGCGCACCGTGCTGTCAATATCCGTCTGCGCGAAGGCGGGCATGGCGGAGCCGACGCAGGAGGGGCAGCCGTCTTCGCAGCCGCACTCGCGGATGACGGTGAGCGCCGTGTGCATCATGGCGTCAAGGGCGTCCAAACAGCGCCGGGCGTAACCCATGCCGCCGGGATACCGGTCGTGGAAGAAAAGGGCGTCGCGGCCCAGACAGCTCGCGTCCACCACCGCGCCGATATCCTGCTGGTCGCACATCACAAAGATAGGCGCCACCTCCACCAGCACGTTGGCGATGCCGATGAGCGCCTCGCCCATCAGCATGCCGCGCTCCTGCATGGCGTGCACGATTTCTTCCGAGGGCGCGAACCAGAACGCCACCGTCTCCAGGCTCTGCGGCGGCAGTTCCAACTGCTCATAACCCAGACTATCGCGCGAGTGAAACTTGATCTTCTTGAACATCGGCGTCGAAGTTGTCACCGTCACATCGCCGAAGCCCACCGTCGCGCCGCGCCACTCATGTTCTTCCTCCGTCTCGTCAATGCGAATCTGCGACACCTGCACCGATTGCGTATAGTAGTCCAGTTCTCGCCGTTCGACATGGGCGATCTTCTGCTCCAGATCCAGCGCGTTGACGAAATATGTCTCGGCGCCGTGCAGGTAGACGGCATGCGTGAAGAGCTGCGACAGCGCGCTGATTTCATCCATGGTGCCGATCACCTTCGCGCCGTCGCCGTCATCCTGAATTGTATAGACCGGGCCGGCGATGTTACGCAGGTTCACCGATGTCGCCGGATATTCCGTGCTTGCCCAGTACCAACGGTGGTCGAACTCTTTCAGCAGGCCATCCTCCTCAAGCAGTTCCAGCAGCACCGGCGTATATGGCCCGAATCGCTCCGATTCTTCGACGTGGAAAGGCAGTTCGTGCGCGGCGCATTTTAAGTGGCCGACGGCGACGTGCGGGTTATCCGGATCCACCACCGCCTGCTCCGGATTCTGCGCGAAGAGATAGTCGGAGTAGGTCATCAGATACTGGTCAATGGGCGAGTTCTGCCCGATGAGCACCACCAGCGCTTCCTCGTGTCCACGTCCAGCGCGCCCCGCCTGCTGCCACAGGCTGGCGATGGTGCCCGGGTAACCAACGAGCAGGCAGGCGTCCAGGCTGCCGATATCAATGCCCAACTCCAGCGCATTCGTGCTGGCGATGCCGAGGATTTCCTTCTGCACCAGCCGCCGTTCGATCTCCCGCCGTTCCTCCGGCAGGTAGCCGCCGCGATACGCATGCACGGCGTCCGCCAGCTTGCGCGAAACGGGCCGCAGCTTGTCTCGGGTGTGTTTGAAGAGCAGTTCCGCTGCCAGTCGCGTGCGCACGAAAGCGATGGTCTGCACGCCTTCCTGCACCAGCGCGGACATCAGGTGTACCGCCTCCCACAGCGGGCTTTTGCGGTCGCCGCCCACCCGCCAGGAATCCGGGTTGCCGCGCGCCGCTGTCTCCAGTGGGGGCGGATTCCACAGCACGAACTGTTTTGGCCCGCGCGGCGAACCGTCATTATTCACCAGCGTCATCGGCACGCCGGTGATGCGTTCGGCGTGCTCGCGCGGGTTGGCGATAGTCGCTGAGCAGCAAATGAACTGCGGGTCGGCCCCGTAATGCCGGCAGATGCGCTGCAGTCGCCGCATCACGTTCGCCAGGTGTGACCCGAAGACACCCCGATAAGCGTGAATTTCATCAATGACGATGTAGCGCAGGTGCGTGAAGAAGCGGTTCCAGCGCGCGTGCCCCGGCAATATGCCTGAATGCAGCATGTCGGGGTTCGTCAGCAGCACGCTCGCGCCGTCGCGTATCTTGCGCCGCAGGTTCTGCGGGGTGTCGCCGTCATAAGCACCCGCGAGGAATTTGACGCCATGCTCCGGTGACTGGAACGCCCCTACCCCGCGCAGTTGGTCCTGCGTCAACGCTTTCGTCGGAAACAGGTAGAGCGCCGTCGCCATCGGGTCGTCAATCAGCGTCTCCACCACCGGGATGTTATAGCAGAGTGTCTTGCCGCTGGCCGTGCCGGTCACAATGACGATGGACTCCCCGTCGCGCACCCGCCGCACCGCCTCCGTCTGATGGCTATACAGTAGCTCAATCCCCTGCAGCGCCAGCGCGTCCCGCACCGCCGGATGCAGCGGCACCTCGTCAAACACCGGCGCCCGCTCCGGCAGCCCCTGTATATGCACCACCTGCCGCTGAAAGAACTCCCGATTCTGTAAACGTGTAATGAAGGTTGATGCGTCCATAATACTATCCGAATTATAGTCCCGTTCGTTGGTAGTGCGCCACGCAGCAAAGCGGAGTGGCGCATTACCAACACACGAGCCTCTCTTTCATGCCCCTGCCGCCTCCTTCACCCTCCTGAACCACTCCGCCAACTCCGCCACCTGGC